>OZ245887.1:0-300000 GCA_965229545.1 Candidatus Megaera sp. | reverse complement strand
TTATGTCTACCATTCCATCACGCGGGCACGAACTTAAGTCGCAATACTATTCGAAAAAGCTGCTTGGTGCAAGTTTTTTTTCACATACCTACCTAGTTATAATGTTCTTTTAACGTGGCCAGTATATAATTGGCGGGGCCTTGTAATTTTGAATTCTTCGTCTTCCACATTTCTTTCCATTGAGAAACCCAGCCAGCTGTGCGTGCCACTGCAAATAATACTGTAAACATAGAAGCTGGAATTCCCATAGCTTTGTATATTATACCTGAATAGAAATCTACATTTGGATACAATTTCCTTTCAATAAAATATTCATCATGGAGAGCTATTTTCTCTAGTTCCATAGCTATTTCAAGCAACGGATTACCTTTTAACTGGCCTAATTCTTCCAGTACCTCTTTACAAGTTTCTCTTAGCACTTCTGCTCTTGGGTCATAATGCTTGTATACCCTATGTCCAAACCCTATCAAACGGAAACTGTCATTTTTATCTTTTGTACGTTTTATATAGGTCGGAATATTATTAACAGAACCTATTTCTGCCAGCATTTTTATTACAGCTTCATTAGCTCCTCCGTGAGCTGGTCCCCAGAGGGAGGCGATACCAGCACTAACAGCAGCAAAGGGGTTAGATCCAGATGATCCGCAAGTGCGTACGGTTGATGTAGAAGCATTTTGTTCATGATCTGCATGTAAAATAAAAATTTTATCCAAAGCTTTAGCAAGTACAGGATTTACCTTATATTTCTTGCTAGGCGATGCAAACATCATATGGAGGAAATTTTCGGTAAAATACAGCTCATCTAATGGATACACAAAAGCCTGACTAAGCGAATATTTATAGGTCATTGCGGCAATCGTTGGCATCTTTGCAATCATTCTCTGGGCGGCTAACTCTCTTTCTTCTACGGAAGTCATATCAATACTTTCATGATAAAAAGCAGAAAGGGAACCAACTACCGATAATATAACAGCCATTGGATGGGCTGAATGACGGAAAGCACCGAAAATATTTCTTGTTTGTTCATTAACAAGCGCATGATGGGCGATATCTTCCCTAAAATCTTTATACTGAATTTCGTTAGGTAGCTCACCATGGAGCAGAAGATATGATACTTCAAGGAAATTCTTATTCTCTGCAAGTTCCTTTATATCATAGCCTCGATGCCTTAATATTCCGTTATCTCCATCAATATACGTAATGTTAGAAGTACATGATGCTGTAGACATGAAACCGGGATCATAAGTAAAGTAACGTCTGGCTATATAATTTTATAACATCTATTACATCTTGACCGATTGACGCCTTTTTAATTGGTAATTTATGGACTTTATCTTTGATTTTAAGTTCTGTAAACTCTTCGCTCATTTTATACCTCGTGGTTTTATCTACTTAGCAATTTACTACAATTTTTAATTGTAATTTATTGCAGAAATGATTTACAACCAAAATAGTATACTTAAATAGCTTCTTCGATAAATTGTTGTATCTTTATTAAATCAAACCAAGTGTCCTTTTTTTTAGCAGGTTGCCTAAGAAGGTAAGCCGGGTGAAAAATAGCCATAGTGGTAATGGGCTGGGAAAGGTATTTATTTTTGTAAAAGTGCTGAGAGTTTCTCGCAGTATTAATACTAGTTTTTTCACCAAATAAGCCGGTAACGGCAGTGCTACCTACACAAACAAGCAGTTTAGGGTTGATAAGTGCAACATGCTTTTCTAAAAATGGTTGGCAAATATCTATTTCCTGCTTAGTAGGTTTTCTATTGGCGGGTGGCCGCCAAAAAACAGTATTAGTGATATATATATTTTCCTTTCTTGATAACTTAACTGTAGAAAGCATTGTATCTAGTAGCATACCGCTTTCACCGCAGAAAGGAATGCCAAACTCATCTTCTTTTGCTCCCGGAGCTTCACCTACTAGCATTATTTTTGCTTCTGGATTACCATCGGCAAAAACGGTATTTAACGCAAAATTTTTCAAACTACAACCATTGAAATTTACAACTACTTCTTTTAACTTATCTAGTGAATTGGCACTATCTGCCAAAGTGCGTGCATCTCTAATACTTAATATTTCTTTATCTCCGTCATTATTATTAATAGTAGTGTTTTTTGCTGGACTAGGAGAACCTATTGAGTCCTTAACCATAATTTTATCAGAACCTATTCCTTGTTTCTTGGTATAGTGATCATTTAATTTGTGGATAAAAGAAATATCACTATCTTTTTTTGCAGAAAAATAATACTCTATGCCAATTGATTTAAGCCATTTTATATATTGTAATTTTTGAGCTATATTGTTCATAGGTATTTCACTTATTAAGTTAAAGGTTTTTAGCTACCAAATCAAGATTAATCATTCTCCTGTAATATGTCTCGACATAATTTTATTATACCTGAAAATTTAGATGGTTTAAGAGTAGATAAAGCTTTATCTTTATATTGTAGTGGCACTTCAAGAAGTCAGATTCAAAAAGCTATAAAACACCAAAAATTGTTACTAAATGGTCAGATTATTTCGAGCTTGTCTTTACGAGTCAAAAAAAATGATACCATTGATTTGCTCATCGAGGAAGAAGTACCTTCCGGAATGATACCGTCTAATATTCCGCTAGATATTATTTATGAGGATAATGACTTAATAGTAATAAATAAATCTTCTTCTATGACAGTCCATCCAGGAGCTGGTGATTATAAAGACACTTTAGTTAACGCTTTGCTGCACTATACTGATAACTTATCAGATGAGGGAGGAGAAATTAGACCGGGTATTGTTCATAGGCTAGATAAAAATACCTCAGGTTTAATGGTGGTAGCAAAAAATAATGCGGCTCATCGAGGGCTTGCTATGCAAATTGAGTCAAGGATACTGAAAAGAAAATATAAAGCTCTAGTGTGGGGGATAATTAAGCCTCCCGAGGGGATTATAAGTCAGCCGATGGCTCGAAGTAAATTAGACCGAAAAAAGATGACGACCGTAAAATCTGGAGGTAAATCCGCAATTACCCATTATAAAACATTAGAAATTTTTAAAAGCGGTATGTTCAGTTTGGTTGAATGTACCCTTGAAACTGGTAGAATTCATCAAATTCGGGTGCATTTAAGCCATATCGGTCACTCTATAGTAGGAGACCAAACTTATGGAAATAATAAGAGGAAAATTATGATGTGTTCAGAACTATTAAGGGAAGCACTTATTAAATTTAACCACCAAGCTTTGCACTCTTTTTACATCAGTTTTATTCATCCTGTAGATAATGTATTAATGGAATTTGAAAAAGAAGTTCCGGTTGATTACAATGATCTCGTAACTTATTTAAGAACAAGTTAGTTGACTTTAACTGGGTTTGTAAATAAAGTCTTTATAAAAATTGGAAGTTCTTGGCCTTAAAATGAAAAAATTAAGCATTTTATTATCTATCTTATTTTTACTGCTATTGTCAGCATGTTCTGATAATAAAGATAGCGCTACTTGGATCGTTGGTACGAGTGCGGATAATCCACCGTATGAATTTATGCAAAATGGTGAAATAGTGGGATTTGATATTGACCTTATTAATGAGATCGGAAAATTTTTAGGCAAAAAACTTGAATTTAAAAACATGGAATTCCACAGTTTGCTTGCGGCATTGTCTACTAGCAGTGTGGATTTGGTTATTGCAGGTTTATCCACCACACCGGAGCGATTATCCAAGGTTGAATTTTCTATTCCTTACATTTCTTCAGAAATTACGATTTTATATAGAAAAGAAGATAATTTTGCAAATTATAAGGATTTAAAAAGTAAAAAAGTAGGAGCACAGCTCGGTACAACATGGAATTTAATTGCTAATGAGCTACTAGCTACGGCTAACGATTTTATTATTATCTCTTTATCTAGTAATTTAATGCTTGTAGAAGAACTGAAATCAAGACGTATTGATGCGTTAGTTTTGGAAGAAGCTCAAGCTAGAAAATTCATGGAGATTTATCCAGATTTAGCTAAATTTGCTGAGAAAATTTTAAGCTCTTCATTTGCTATTGCAATGCCCAAAAACTCTCCTCATAAACAGGATATAGATCGTGCCATTAAAGCCATACAAAATAATGGTACCACTCAAGTTTTAGCTAAAAAGTGGGGATTAGTTGGTGCAAAGTGACGAATTTAAAACTGCAGTAGGCAAATATCCTACCGGTATAACTATCGTGTCAACTAACCATGCTAATAAATTTTATGGATTTACAGCTAATTCTTTTACATCGGTTTCTCTTGATCCAGCTTTGATTTCATTTTGTTTAAATGTAAAATCTGGCAGTTTTGATGCTTTTTCCCATACAAAATATTTTGCGATTAACATTTTATCAAGTCATCAGAGAGATTTAGCAGTACGATTTGCCTCTTCAAATATTGATAAATTTCACAATATTAGTTTTACAGAAAATAATTTTGGCATACCTCTGATAGAGAATGTTTTAAGCTGGATAGAATGCGAAAAATATAAGCAGATAGAATGCGGAGATCATTATATTTTCATAGGTAAGGCTTTGAAAGTAACAATAAATAACAGTTTAAATTCTATTTCTCCTCTTGTTTATTATGGAAAATCTTATAAAGAATTAAAATGAGTATTATTAAAATCGGATTACATGGAGCTTCTGGAAGGATGGGCGTAGCAGTTTCAGAAGCTATTGCCAAGCATTCCGATAAATTTGATTTGGTTACGAAATTTTCAAAACAACCAAATGACTGCACATTATTGGATTTTTGTCTTCCTGCTGATATAATAATTGATTTTTCGACTCCGGATGCATTAAGAAATTTAATTAAAATATCTACCGAAGCGGGTAAAAAAGTAGTTATAGGTACTACTGGCTTATCTAGTGCTCATATTAAGGAAATTGAAAAAGCTGCAAAATCAATTGCAATATTATATTCCCCCAACATGAGTATAGGGGCAAATCTGGTAATAGAAATAGCTGGTAAAATATCCAAGATTTTAGGAGATTATGATGTAGAAATTATTGATATTCATCACAGGCATAAAAAAGATTCTCCCTCTGGAACTGCTCTGGCTATTGCTCAAAACATAGCTAAACACAGAGAGCAAAAGTTTGAAGAAGTAGCTGTTTTTGATAGGGCTAATAAAGGGATTAGAAAGGACGGCGATATAGGTTTCTCTGCTCTTAGATCAGGAGGAATTTGGGGAGAGCATGAAGTAATATTTGCAGGATCTACTGAAGTAGTAACCTTAGGCTCTAGAGCTTTAAGTAGAGAGGTATTTGCAAATGGAGCTTTATTTGCGGCACGCTGGTTAAATACCATAACTAAGCCTGGTCTTTATCAAATGCAGGATATACTAAAGATTTAATTTTAGTTATTTGCTTATACAACGCTTTTCTATCTTAGAGAGTCAACAGAGATTATCTGGTTTACTAAAATACGGTTGGTTTGGCTGGTTTTGCGTCTGGAGGTCTGATGTATAGCGGCCCTATATCTTGATTTATTTCTCCTTTACTTATTTTTTCATCGGCATATTTACAAACTTGTGTGGCATTGATTTTTGCAAAACGGGGCAATATAGTAATATTAGCATTTTGCGTTATTTGGTCATATATTTCAGCAGTACCGCTTCCCGTACAGACTATTTGCTTTTTTTTATCTCTAAATAAATTAGAAACTTGGTCAATATCAATTAATCCATATTGGCCTTTATTACCTTTTGGATCAAATTCTTGATAATATAACTGATTCCTATAAGCCTTAAGCAAAATTACTGCTTTATCAAAATGTTTTATCTGGCGTTGTAAACGGTAATAAGACATCTCAAAATTGGAAATTGCTATGCCTTTTATGTTACTAGAAGCTAGAATACCCTCTGCTGTAGCTAGGCCAATTCTAATTCCCGTAAAACTTCCTGGTCCATTAGTAAGAGCCAAATAATCAATATCCTGGTAATCATAATTTATTGATTGTAAAGCTCTTTCAATTAATGAAATTAATACTTCTGCTTGCATAGAGGGCCTTAAGTCTTCTCTATAAGCAAGAATATCATGACCTGCTGAAATAGCGACGCTGCAGCTATTATTAGAAACATCAAAAGCAAGTATATGATTTACCGGTTTCATAATGATTAATATTTTAAAAATCCCAATTTATTTGTATGTTATCTGTAATTTTAAAATCAAATTTAAGGAAAAATACATGATTAATCCAGCAATATTTAGAGCCTATGACATCAGAGGTAATAGCAATAGTGACCTCTCTCCTGAAATAGCATATAAGATTGGTTTTTGTTTTGCACGAATTGTTTTATCAGGTGTAAACGAAGCGGAATCAAATTTTATTTGCGTAGGGAGAGATGGGCGTCTCAGCTCCGAAGTCCTTTGTAATGCTTTGTTACAAGGAATAAGAGCCACCGGAGCAAATGTTAAATATATAGGTTTGGTTGCCACTCCTACTTTGTATTTTGCTGATAAAATCTTTTCTTCTCCCGGTAGCATTATGGTTACTGGCTCTCATAACCCAAAGGATGATAACGGTTTTAAAATGGTAAAAAATAATACTCCTTTCTTTGGTTTAATGATTCAGGATTTAAAAAAACAGATAGAAGAATTTAACTGGCACAATATTGAAATAAAAGATAATTATGTGCAAGATTATATCGATCTTAAAGAGCAATATATCGATAGAATATTATTAAATAGAAAATTTAGTAAAAATTTAAAAATCGCTTTTGATCCCGCAAATGGAGCAGCCGGAGAGCTTACTTCAATTTTATCTAGAAAATTACCTTGCCAAACTTTTATCATTAACGAGAAAATTGACGGAAATTTTCCTGCTCATGACCCAGATCCAACTATTCCTCGGAATTTAGACCAATTAAAAAATTATGTTTTGGAGAATAATTGTGATGTTGGTATCGGTTTTGATGGAGATGCTGATAGAATAGGAATTATTACCAAAAAAGGAGTGTTTGTTCATGGCGATCAGCTTCTTTGCTTATATGCAAAGGACATAATATCAAAATCACCTGGGGCAGAAATAATCGCTGATATTAAAGCAAGCGGGGTACTATTTGATTATGTAAGAGAAATTGGAGGTGTTCCAATAATGTGGAAAACCGGACATTCATTCATTAAAGCTAAAATAAAAGAGTCCGGTGCAAAGCTAGCTGGAGAAATGAGCGGGCATATATTCTTTGCTGATGAGTATTATGGATATGATGACGGTTTATATGCAGCAGTCAGGTTAATAGATATTATGTCAAACTCCTTGGAATCAATAGATGATATGATAGAGAAATTGCCAAAAGTATATAATACTGCAGAAATCAAATTAGCTGTTAATGATGCAATAAAATTTAAAATAATTGATAGTATTAAAGAGTTAATTAAAGATCAAAATATTGATTTTGTTGATATAGATGGTTTACGTGTTACCACTAGGCATGGTTGGTGGTTGCTTAGGGCTTCAAATACTGGCCCGGCTATTATTGCCAGGTGTGAATCATCGACAGAAAAGGGGCTAGAAATTATAAAAAATGAGCTTGAAGGTATATTATCTCGTTATAACATTAACCTAGGAATTTAATTTAGACATTATAATCACACTTTAAATGTAAAAGTAAAGACTTGATCTGACAGTTAAGGATTGTTGGGTACAAAAATATTAGATAGAATCGTACCCGGCAATAATTTTAACAACCTCAAAAAAGGAGACTGTCAGATGACAATATATCAAGAAAAAATCATAAAGCCAAGAGTTGGTTTATTACAACTTGCAGAACATTTAGGGAATGTATCCCAAGCGTGCAAAGTCATGGGCTATAGTAGAGATACATTTTATCGTTACAAAGAACTCTACGACCAAGGTGGAGAAGAAGCCCTGTTTGAGATGAATCGTAAAAAACCTTGCCTGAAGAATCGTGTACCTGCTAATGTGGAAGATGCTGTAATTAATATGGCTGTGGACTTTCCGGCTTACGGGCATGAAAGAGCTGTAAATGAGCTACGGAAACGGGGTATTATCCTCTCTGGAGGTGGCGTAAGGTCTATCTGGTTACGTAACGATTTAGAGAACTTTAAAAAACGTCTCAGGGCTTTGGAAGCCAAAGTTGCCAATGACGGTATTGTTCTCAACGATGTGCAGCTTGCTGCACTTGAAAAGGCAAAAAACAAGCGTGAGGCAACGGGCGAAATGAGTCAATCATTTATTTTGTGTAAGTTGTTGTATTTTTTAATTCCAGTAAATCATGCCTAAAATCCCCGCATAAAATTTCAAATTGATTCAATGCCAAAGACCAATTTTTAATCGGCATGGTCCATTTTTTGGCAGCATTTTTTAGAGCCAAAAATACGATTTTTAAAATAGACTTATCATCTGGAAAAAACCCTTTATTGTTGATGATTTTTCTGATTTGACGATTTATCGATTCTATCGCATTGGTAGTATAAATTACCCGCCTAATCTCATCAGGAAAAGCAAAAAGAGGAATAATCCCGCTCCAATTCCTTTGCCAAATATCAGAGATCACAGGATATTTATTATCCCATTTAGCAGCAAACGATTTTAGCTCCAGATATCCTATTTCTTCGCTGTTTGCAGTGTAAATCCTTTTAAGATCCGCTGTGACCGCTTTTAAATCCTTATAAGAAACATATTTTACAGAATTCCTCGCCATATGTACTATACAGAGTTGTACAATCGTATTAGGATAAATGCTATTTATGGCTTCAGGAAAGCCTTTTAATCCATCAACGCATGCTACATATATCTGTTTTATCCCTCTGTTCTTTAGCTCAGTTACAACCTGCATCCAAAACTTGGAACCTTCATTTTTACCGACCCAGATCCCCAGTAATTCCTTTTTCCCTTCCATGTTAACACCTATTGCAAGATATACCGCTTTGTTAATTACTGTATGATTATCCCTTGCTTTAACGTGTATGCAATCCAAATATAATATTGGATATACATCGTCTAGGGACCTGTTTTGCCATGTAGTAACTTCTTCTATTACTCCGTCAGTGACAGTTGATATAAGGTCCTTGGAAATATTGGTCTGGTATATCTCCTCTAAATGGTCCTGTATCTCACTGACAGTCATCCCTCTTGCATATAGTGAAATCACTTTATCATCAAAACCACTAAATCTCCTAACTCCTTCAGGAATCAATTGAGGTTCAAATTCTCCTTCCCTGTCCCCTTGAAACATCTACGGTAATCTGATGACCGTCGTCATCTATAATCGTTTTTTCATAACTGCCGTTGCGACGATTATTATCGCTCTTGATTATCTTACTATGTTTAGAATAACCTAGATCGTGTTCTAATTCACTTTCAAGAATTCTCTCTACTATTTGCTTTTTAAGTTTATTAAATAATCCACCCGCGACCAAATAATTCAGATGGATCTGCTTTTGATAGTAATTCTTCGACTAATTTAGTATTTATATCTACTTCTTTTTCTGCTAATTTTTTAGCCATTTTTTCCTCTGTATTTAAGTTGCTTTTTTATAGTATCTTCTACTATATCCTTTTGCAACTTACACAAACTATATGACAGACTCTTTATCCGGTTTGATTATTACATTATATTCAACTTTAGGCGGTATAAAATCAGTTGTTTTTACAGACTTAATCCAATTTTTACTTTTTGTACTGTTATACCGGTAATTGTTTATTATTGCTTTTTTGGCCTGGATGGTACGACGATTTTTTTGTCTTTGGCAAAAAATCCTAATTTTAACTTTTCTGAGATTTTTACTTTCAGTAACGATAAAATATGGATGCTTATTTCTCTTAGTCTATATATGGTAATACCGGCTTTTAGTCCTGCTATTTTTCAAAGAATAGGCATGAGTAAAGATATCAAGCAAGCGAGAGATTCTTTTTATATATTAGCATCTATAGTTTTTTTCTTAATCCTTTTTATAGGATGGTTAAGCGTTCTTTTAATGTTTCGAGAAAATTTTAGTGAGGATAATAACATAATACATTCGTTATTTGATATTACTCCGGCCTTTAAATATTGAACTAACATTAGAGAAATGATATAATGATATTGTATCAAGAGTAATAACAAAATGTCTAATAAAAAATTATCACCAAGCGATCTCAAGATATTAAGAAAGAAAGCAGTGGAAACAATAGTTATACATGGAATAAGCAAGAAACAAGCATCTATTACCTTTGGGTTTTCTAGGAGTTCTATATGGAAATATCTTAAAGAGTACAAAATTTCTAAGGAAGAAAGCTTTCGCTATAAGAAGCGAGGAGTAAAGGTAGGAACAGGATCTAAAATCAGTAAAAATCAAGAAGAGGAATTAAAATCTAAAATTTTATCACATACACCTGATGAATTGGGAATGGATTATACGTTATGGAATAGTATAAGTGGTACAAGAATATATAGAATCCAATTACCTTTATCAGTATAACAGGCGTTCTATAAGAAAAATTATGAATAGATTGGGTTTTACGTCTCAAAAACCAATTAAATCAGCCTATCAACGTAATCCAGAGAAGATAAAAGAATGGTTAACAGTCACATATCCAGAAATCAAGTCTTGTGCAATGAAAGAAAGTGCTAGAATTTATTGGGGAGATGAAATGGGGATACAATCAACAGATAATCGAGGTAAAACATATGGTCTTAAAGGCAAGACCCCAGCAATCAAGAGAAGTGGTTCAAGATTTAAATGTAATATGCTAGCTGCTATTAGTCCGCAAGGGTTTATGAACTGGATGGTATTTGAAGATAATTTTACCAGCAAAAAGTGTATTGAATTTTTAGGTAGACTTATCAGACAAATTAAGCAGAAAATATTTTTGATATTAGATAATCATAGAGTGCATCACAGTAAAAAGGTAAAAGCTTATGTAGAAAGACATAAGGACAAGCTAGAATTGTTTTATTTACCATCATATTGTCCTGATATGAATCCATAAGAACTTGTAAACCAAGATGTCAAAGCTAACTCCAATAATTTTCGAGTACTAAAATCAGTAAAAGATTTAACAATTAATGTACGGTCCTATTTAACACAAATTCAGTTTAATGGTATAAAAATTCAAAATTATTTTAAAAAGAAAGAAATAGCTTATGCTACTATATAATGTTCAATATTTAAAGGCCAGAGTAATATAACCCCGCCTATTTATAAAGGGTTATTACTTATAGGAATTGTAGCGATGGTAATGTCTACAATAGATAGCTATATAAATTCATCGTCAGTTTTAATAACTCATGATTTTATAAATGTATTTACTAAATTAAAGAATGAATTATTAACTGCTCGTATAGTTTCTTTTTTATTAGGTATGTCAGGTATTTTGTTGTCTCTAAAGGATATAGGAATATTTAGACTAGCGGTATTAACAGCTTCTTGTTATATGTGCATCGTTACTGTACCTTTTATTATGGCTGTAATATGTTATAGAACTCCTTACGAAAAAGCTGTGTTAGGTGGAATGGCCAGGGGTTTTCTAGTAAATATTTTATGGATGCTGTTAGATATAATCATAATTGATGGGGTAATACTGGCAATGGTGGTTAACTGGATTGTCCTAGTAATAATGCATAAATATTATTACTCCGGCCTTTAAATATTGAACTAACATTAGAGAAATGATATAATGATATTGTATCAAGAGTAATAACAGAATGTCTAATAAAAAATTATCACCAAGCGATCTCAAGATATTAAGAAAGAAAGCAGTGGAAGCAATAGTTATACATGGAATAAGCAAGAAACAAGCATCTATTACCTTTGGGTTTTCTAGGAGTTCTATATGGAAATATCTTAAAGAGTACAAAATTTATAAGGAAGAAAGCTTTCGCTATAAGAAGCGAGGAGTAAAGGTAGGAACAGGATCTAAAATCAGTAAAAATCAAGAAGAGGAATTAAAATCTAAAATTTTATCACATACACCTGATGAATTGGGAATGGATTATACGTTATGGAATAGTAAAGTGGTACAAGAATATATAGAATCCAATTACCTTTATCAGTATAACAGGCGTTCTATAAGAAAAATTATGAATAGATTGGGTTTTACGTCTCAAAAACCAATTAAATCAGCCTATCAACGTAATCCAGAGAAGATAAAAGAATGGTTAACAGTCACATATCCAGAAATCAAGTCTCGTGCAATGAAAGAAAGTGCTAGAATTTATTGGGGAGATGAAATGGGGATACAATCAACAGATAATCGAGGTAAAACATATGGTCTTAAAGGCAAGACCCCAGCAATCAAGAGAAGTGGTTCAAGATTTAAATGTAATATGCTAGCTGCTATTAGTCCGCAAGGGTTTATGAACTGGATGGTATTTGAAGATAATTTTACCAGCAAAAAGTGTATTGAATTTTTAGGTAGACTGATCAGACAAATTAAGCAGAAAATATTTTTGATATTAGATAATCATAGAGTGCATCACAGTAAAAAGGTAAAAGCTTATGTAGAAAGACATAAGGATAAGCTAGAATTGTTTTATTTACCATCATATTGTCCTGATATGAATCCACAAGAACTTGTAAACCAAGATGTCAAAGCTAACTCCAATAATTTTCGAGTACTAAAATCAGTAAAAGATTTAACAATTAATGTACGGTCCTATTTAACACAAATTCAGTTTAATGGTATAAAAATTCAAAATTATTTTAAAAAGAAAGAAATAGCTTATGCTACTATATAATGTTCAATATTTAAAGGCCAGAGTAATATTATTCCAAAGAAAAATCAAAGTAGTCAATTAGAATAAGTTTAAACAAAGTGTTTTGAGATATCTTGATTGCTTGTATTAAATTTCTTCTTCAAATAGAGCTTCCTGATTGTATATTTGATTTTTTGGTTTCGGTAAGCTCAGATGTTCAAAAGAATTAGCAGTTACCATTCTACCTCTTGAGGTCCTTTGCAAAAGTCCTATTTGAATTAAATAAGGCTCTATTGCTTCCTCTATACTATCTCGCTGTTCCGAAAGGGCAGCAGCTATTGTTTCAACACCTACCGGTCCGCCGTTATAATTGTCGATAATAAACCTCAAATAACGATAATCGTTACTATCTAATCCTGCTTTATCCACCTCTAAGTTATTTAAAGCGACATCAGCTATTTTCTGATTAATTTCCAAGTTGTTATCTACGGATGCAAAGTCCCGCACTCTTTTAAGTAGCCTCAGAGCAATCCTTGGTGTTCCACGAGAGCGGCGAGCTATTTCTTTTGCTCCGTCATCCGTAATTTTAGTATTCAATAATTTTGCAGCTCTAATTAAAACACTTTGCAATTCTTCAGAATTGTAAAAATTAAGGCGTAAAGGGATACCGAATCTATCACGAAGCGGGTTACTGAGCAATCCTAGTCTGGTAGTTGCGCCTATTAAAGTAAATTTTGGGAGGTCTATTCTAAGTGATCTTGCTGCTGCTCCTTCTCCTATTATTATATCAAGGGAGAAATCTTCCATAGCCGGATATAATATCTCTTCAATACTAGTATTTAAGCGGTGGATTTCATCGATAAATAATACGTCATTTTCTTGTAAGTTAGTTAGAATACCGGCAAGATCTGCTGCTTTTGATAGAGTAGGGCCACTAGTTGCTTTAAAATTACCCCCCATTTCTTTTGATACTATTTGCGCTAAAGACGTTTTACTAAGTCCGGGTGGACCAAAAAAAGCGTATGATCTAATGATTCACTACGGTTTTTTGCGGCTTGAATAAAAATCCCAAGATTGGCTTTAATCTGTTCCTGACCAATAAAATCTTTAAGTAAGTTTGGCCTGAGGTTAATTTCATTATCTGTTTCTAACTTCTCTCTTTGCAATATCTGTTTATTCATAAATTAATCTAGTATTCAGTTTTTGAGCGCTAATTTAATCAGCTCGTTTAATGAAATATTTTTATCTTGGGCAAGAAGTGTATTTACTCTGTTTTGAGCTTCAGCTTTATTTATTCCCAGCACCACAAGGGCTGATATAGAATCAATAGCAATATTATTCATTCTCGAATCCTTACCAGCAGAACTGGTAATAGGAATTTCAGAAATATAATTTGAAGAATATTTATCTTTTAATTCAGTAATTAGCCTTTCTGCTAGTTTTTTTTCCAACTCCTGAAACTCTACTAAAAGCTGACGTATCTTTAGTTGCTAAAGCATAATTAATTTCATCTGGACTTAAGGTTGATAAGATGGCAAGAGACATCCTAGTACCGACTCCTTTCACCGATTGCAGTAAGATGAAGCTGCTTTTTCCTCGCTGCTATAAAAACCGTATAAGTGTATATGGTCTTCCCTTACATGAGTTTCGATTAATAACATAACGGAGTCGCCTGGAGTTAGATTCGCTAGGGTCCTGGTTGAGCAAAAAACTAGGTAACCGACCCCGCCAACATCAATGATAACATGATCATGATAACATGAATCAATTATACCTTTAAGTTTGCCTATCATAGAAGAAAAATAGTTTTATTATTCATGTTTAATCGCTATAATAGCAGCTGAAAAATTTTAAGCAATAAATCATCCCTAAGAAATATTTTGCGTGTTTCAGAAAAAACTTCATATTTAATAGCCTTTTTTGCTACTGCTATCCGCTATTATGATTATGCTTTGTTTGGTCTATCGGCATCAGTAATATCTAATCAATTTATGCCGGAAGGCTCAAATAGTGATAAATTACTGAATTTTTTTATGGTATTTAGTATTTCGGTAGCTGCAAGGCCTATCGGGTCAATTATTTTTGGTCGTATTAGTGATAGAATAGGTAGAGTTGTATCGGTTAAAATTACTACCATAATATCGGCTCTTTCTGCTTTAATTATTTCCCTATTACCTGATTATGATACGATAGGCTTGTGGGCAACTGTTGTTCTGACTGTATGCAGAATGCTGTTTATCATGAATTTAGCAGGAGAAACTGATGCAATAAAAATTTATATAGCTGAGAAAATTGGTAAAAAATCCCGTCATTTAGCGAGCGGTTTAGTTTCTTTTTCAGCACAATTAGGTGCCTTGATAGCGGCCTGTATGTATCATTTTACTTTAAGTGTTTCTGAAATTACTTGGCTTTGGCGTATTAATTTTGCTGTTGGCGGAATACTTGGTATAAGTGTATTCTTGCTAAGAAACTCTCTGCGTGAGAGCAGCCACTATATAAAAAATAAAACAGAAGATAAAGGAAAGGATGAGGTTAATATAGCAAAAATAATATCTCAAAATAAGTTAAAGTTTTTTTTAACCTTAATGCTTAATGGAGGTATTGGAGCAAGCTATAATTTCTTAGTAATTTTTTTGAGCACCTTCGTTGCAAAAGTTATGGGGGATATTTCTATCCATGAGGCTGCAGAAAATAATATAATTCTAATTATTGTGTATGCTATTTCATGTCTAATTTCCGGTGTTTTAGCTGATAGAGTTTCTATATATAAACAGATATTCATATCGCTGTTACTAACTTTGATTTTGCTTTTTGCGATGCAAATTTTAAGTATTAATAGGCTATACTTCTTCCCGCTTCATATGCTCGTGGTATTTTCTGTACCAATTTATATGATACCGATACAAATTAAACTACAATCAATTTTTCCAGTAAATATAAGGGTTAGGATGTGCAGCTTGGGGCATTCACTCGGTAGTATGATTTTATCTTCAACCATACCATTTTTTTGTATGTTACTGTGGAAATATACTGAAAATTTTTCTATAATTTATGCCTATTTCATGCTAATAGTTTCCCTAGTTATTAGCGGGGTTTTTGTGGTAATGAGGGAGTCGTATAAAAATATGTTTGAAATATAATATTTTTGATCAAGTTGCTAACTTATTACTTTTTTATTTTAGAAAATTAGATGACTAAATATTTTTTTGCTGTTATCTTGAAAAACTATTAGAAGTTCTTAACTTTTGGAACTTAAATTTCTATATAGATATGATTGATTTAAAAATTGCCAGAAACTATGCTTCTTCCTTGTTCGATAATGTTAAATCAGATGTACAGCGTCAGAGAGTTTTAGAACAGATATCGGCGTTTAATGAAGTTCTGTTAAATTCAAAGAAGTTAAGTTTTACCCTATATTCGCCGGTAATTTCTAAAAGTGATAAGCTAAAATTAATAGATAACCTTATAAACGAATTAAAATTGGCGGAAATAGTAAACCGTTTTTTTAAAGTTATGGTTAAAAATTCCCGTTTTGAAATACTAGAATCTGTGGTAAATGAATATAAAAAACTTTTAAATGAAAGCAGAGGGGTAAAGCTTATTACCCTAGAGTTTGCTGCTAAACCCAATAAGAAGCTAGTAAGTATGATTAGGGAATATTTAGAAAATAAATTAAATAAAACTGTAGAGTTTAATGTAGTTGAAAATGAATCACTAATTGGTGGAGTAATTATAAAACACGATAGCCTGCTTTATGATTATTCTATTGCTGGGGCGTTAGAGAGGGCTGCTAGGTTAGCAAAACTCGCGAAACTATAAATAATAGTTTTGGAGAGTACAAAGTTATTATAAATATTATTTAAGGAGTTTTAAGAGATGAAGCTAAATCCGTCTGAAGTTTCTGAAATTTTAAAAAGAGAGATAGGGAACATAGATCAAATTTCTACGCTAAATGAAGTTGGCTATGTGGTAGCAGTAGGCGACGGTATTGCCAAAATTTACGGAATAGATAATGTTCAAGCTGGTGAAATGGTAGAATTCGCTTCTGGCGTAAAAGGTATGGTTCTTAATCTTAAAACTGACACGGTAGGTGCCGTAATCATGGGTGATGATAGAGCTGTCATGCAAGGTGATATGGTAAAAAGAACAGGCGATATTTTAAGTACTCCTGTTGGTCTTGCTATGCTTGGTAGGGTTGTTGATGCACTGGGCAATCCAATTGACGGTAAAGGACCTATTAATACTACAGAATATAGAAGGGTAGAAACTAAAGCTCCCGGTATTGTTGTAAGAAAAAGCGTACATGAACCTGTTCAAACTGGCATTAAGGCAATTGACGCTCTAATTCCTATCGGTAGAGGCCAGAGAGAACTAATTATCGGTGATCGCCAGACAGGTAAGACGGCAATTGCAATAGATACTATAATAAACCAAAAAAATGCTCATTTAGAAAACAATACTACTGATAAGATTTTCTGTATTTATGTGGCAATTGGTCAAAAAAGGTCAACTGTTGCTCAAATAGTAAGAAGGTTAGAGGAAGCAGGTGCTATGTCTTACACGGTAGTAGTAGCTGCAACAGCTTCTGATCCTGCGCCTCTACAGTTTTTAGCTCCATATACTGGGTGCACGATTGGTGAATATTTTAGGGATAATGGAATGCATGCTCTTGTGGTATATGATGATTTGACCAAGCATGCTATCGCTTATCGCCAGATTTCATTGCTTCTTAGAAGACCTCCTGGTAGGGAAGCATACCCGGGTGATGTATTTTATTTACATTCAAGATTATTGGAGAGAGCAGCAAAGCTTTCTGAGAAAAATGGTGGTGGTTCCTTAACGGCCCTACCTATTATTGAAACCCAAGCCGGTGATGTATCAGCCTATATTCCGACGAATGTGATTTCTATTACCGATGGTCAAATCTTTTTGGAAAATGAGTTATTTCATAAAGGTATTAGGCCAGCTGTAAATGTCGGTATTTCAGTAAGTAGGGTAGGTTCGGCAGCACAAACTAAAGCTATGAAAAAAGTTGCGGATTCTCTAAAATTAGAGCTTGCCCAGTTTCGTGAAATGGAATCTTTTGCGCAATTCGGTTCTGACCTGGATGCTGCAACGCAGAAATTGATACAACATGGTTTGAAGCTTACCGAAATTCTTAAACAATTACAATATTCGCCTTTTGTAATGGAAGAACAGGTAGTAAGCTTCTATGCTGGGGTACGAGGATACCTTGAAAAGATAAACCCTTCAGATGTGAAAAAATTTGAACAAGAATTAATAGCAGATATCCACTTAAAAGAAGAGGGGATATTAAGGGCAATTAGACAAGAAAAAGATTTAAGCAAGGAAACTGAAGAGAAGCTTAAACTTTACCTTGAGAATTTTTTAAGAGAATTTTTAGAGAATAATTAGTACCATTTAGAATGTCTGGTTTAAAACATCTTAGAAATAGAGTTAAGAGCATCAAATCTACCCAGAAAATTACTAAGGCTATGCAGTTAGTATCGGCTGCTAAGCTGCGAAGAATTAAAGATCGGGCAGAAGCTTTAGACGATTATTCGTCTATTCTTATAAATATCATGAACGATGTTAAATTAAATCTTAATTTCGTGAATTTAACCCCTTTTGAACACAAGTTTTTTAATGAAGATATAGAGGGAAAACCGCACTTGTGCGTTGTTATGACTTCTGAAAGAGGATTATGCGGTAGTTTTAATTCCCAGATAATAAAAGCAGTAAAAAGAGATATTGCTAAATATCAAGAACAAAATGTTAAAGTAAAACTAATCGTTGCCGGTAAAAAAGGATATGATGCTCTAAAAAACCAATATTCTGAGCTAATAGAGGAATATTACCATATAACAAAAGAGAAGTATTTGCCTGTTGCATTAGCAATCAAAAATAAAATTATTAGCTTAACTGACCAAGATGAAATAGGTAGTTGCTCTTTGTACTATAATGAGTTTAAAAACGCTCTTGTGCAGGTAATGACTAAAGTTAGTATTTTTCCTGTTGAACCTTTAAACATAAGTGAGCAAAAAGAAAATAGCAAGTTACCTGATTCTTTTTTTGAATATGAAGGTTCTAACCTTGTAAGTAGTTTAATAGATTTATATGTTATCGGTATGATAAAACATGCGTTCCTCCAAAATAAAGCAAGCGAAGAAGCTGCTCGGATGACTGCAATGGATAGTGCGACCAGAAACGCCGGAGAATTAATAGATAAGCTTACTTTGCAGTTAAATAGATCAAGGCAGGCAATTATTACCACAGAACTTACGGAAATTATTTCCGGTGCTGAAGCTTTATAGGATTATAAATGGTAAAGTCTAAAGTGAAATCAGGCTTAGAAAATAAGGAGTTAAAAATGAAAGAAGTAACTGAGAAACAAGGAAAGATAACACAGATTATTTCAGCCGTAGTTGATGTCCGATTCGATGATGGGGTGAGATTGCCGAATATTTTAAATGCGCTTGAGTGCGATAATAACGGTACAAGACTAGTTCTGGAGGTAGCTCAGCATATTGGCGATAGTTCAGTTCGCTGTATTGCAATGGATTCAACTGACGGGTTAGTTAGGGGTACACTTGTTAGAGACACCGGTAAACCGATACAAGTTCCGGTAGGTAAGGGCACATTAGGAAGGATCATGAATGTGATTGGTGAACCGGTGGACGAAATGGGAAAGATTAAAAGCCAAGAGTTTTCTTCCATATATAAGGACGCACCAAGATTTGAAGATCAATCAACTGAGAGAAACATTCTGGTAACAGGCATAAAAGTAGTGGACCTACTAGCTCCGTATGCAAAAGGTGGTAAAATAGGGCTATTTGGTGGAGCAGGGGTTGGAAAAACAGTTATTATAATGGAATTAATTAACAACGTTGCTAAAGCTCATGGCGGTTATACAGCTTTTGCGGGTGTTGGCGAGAGAACTCGTGAGGGAAATGACCTTTATCATGAAATGATAGATTCCGGTGTTATTAATAAAGATGATTTAGAAAAATCAAAAGTGGCTCTTGTCTACGGACAAATGAATGAACCGCCTGGAGCAAGAGCCCGTGTTGCTCTAACAGGATTAACTATTGCTGAGTATTTTCGAGACCTCGATGGTGGGCAAGATGTGTTGTTCTTTATAGATAATATATTCCGTTTCACTCAAGCCGGTTCTGAAGTATCAGCTACTCTTGGTCGTATACCTTCTGCTGTGGGTTATCAACCCACCTTGGCAACAGATATGGGTTCTCTGCAAGAAAGGATTACTTCTACTAAACGAGGATCAATTACTTCTGTACAAGCAATTTATGTTCCAGCCGATGACTTGACAGACCCGGCTCCTGCTACGTCTTTTACGCACTTGGATGCAACTACGGTACTTAGCCGTCAGATCGCAGAGCTTGGAATATACCCAGCTGTTGATCCGCTTGATAGTAATTCACAGATTTTAGACCCAGATATTGTTGGAGAAGAACATTATACTATAGCAAGAGAAGTTCAGAAAATTTTACAAACTTATAAATCTCTCCAGGATATTATAGCTATACTTGGTATGGATGAACTCTCTGAAGAGGATAAGCTAATTGTTAGTAGAGCTCGAAAAATTCAAAGATTCCTATCGCAACCTTTTCACGTAGCAGAAGTTTTTACCGGTATAAAAGGCAAATTTGTTAACCTTAGCGATACAATTGCTGGATTCAAAGGTCTTGTGGAAGGGAAATATGACCATTTACCGGAAGCAGCTTTTTATATGGTGGGGACTATTGAAGAAGCGATAGAAAAAGCTGAAAAGATGAAGGAAGCATAAATTTATAGTGCGTAGTAAGCGGAGTAGTTACACTTTGGTAGGATCCTAGACATCACGGGATTCTAAGGTCCATAAGTAATCTGAAGTTTTTCAGAGAAGTAATTAATATTAAACTTATTTTTAACATTTTTAGATTCAAAATTCTCTATGAATAATACTATCTTAGTAAGAATTACTATGCCGTCAGAAACTATATTTGAAGCAAACGCAAAAATGGTTAATCTTCCTGGCACAGAGGGGTTTTTTGGGGTCCTTCCCGGGCATGCTAAATTAATAGCTAAAATTGTAATAGGGTGTATAAGCGTATTTTTAGGAGATCAAGAAAAGAAGTTTTTTATCTATGAAGGAATAGCACAAATTACACCTCTAGAACTAAATATAGTTTCTGAATTTATAGTGGATTTTGAAGGGCAAAACAAAAATGAGATTTTAAATAAGATTACAAACTTAAAGACGCAGCTAGAGCAGTGTGAGAAAAATAACTTGGAAGCCAAGTTGCTCGATGGTGCAATAGCTAGATATAGTTCCTTACTTAATTTTATAGGAAATTGATTTGTGATAGAGTGTAGTAGAAAAATAGACTTTGATGCCGGTCATAGAGTTATTGGTCATCAAAATAAGTGCCAGTATTTGCATGGACATCGATATAGTTTAGAAATCACGGCCACAGCTTTAGAACTTAATGAGCTTGGTATGGTTGCTGATTTTGGCGTTTTAAAAAAAATTATGAAAACATGGATTGATAACAATTTTGATCATAACATAATTTTACATAAAAATGATCATAAATTAGGCGAGCACATATCAAAATGCACTGGGCAATCTGTATATTATATTGATTCAAATCCCACTGCCGAAAATATTGCTTTACATCTTTGGCAAGATGTTATACCTCTATTATTTGCAAAAAGTTCCTTTCAGATATTGAGAATTAGGCTTTATGAGACTCCAAATTGTTATGTAGAAGTAAAATGAATACTACGAAATTTTGCGTTATTATAACTACTACCGATAACTTAAAAAATGCTAATGATATTACGTCTTATTTAATTGAGAACAAGCTTGCTGCCTGCGTGCAATTAGAGGAAGTATTAAGTTCTTTTTACTGGGAACAAAAGTTTTGCCAGTTAAAAGAGTTTCGCTTAATGATAAAGACTTTATCTGCCAATTATAGCGATGTAGAAAAAGCTATAATAAAGCATCATAATTATAGTTTACTGGAAATAATTAAGTTAGATATTACATCTGGCTTGTCCCAGTATTTAAATTGGATAAGAGAAACACTTACATAGAACTAAATTATATTATAATTCAGAAGATCGGAGTTGTTCGCAGATACCTGCTGGTTTAGCTTGTTTTTCACTAATTTGCTACATAAATTGTAATTTAAAAATAATATAAAGATGAGGTTTTAAGTATGAAACTTTGGCATAAAGTTACATTAGGATTAATTTTAGGGGTGGTTTTCGGAGTGTACTTACCTCAATATTCTGAAACTGTTAAACCTATAGGTACAGTATTTTTACGTTTAATTCAGATGATAATTTTACCATTAATTTTTTTCAGTCTAGTTTCAGGTATTACCAGTATGAATGATCCAAGTTCACTTGGTAGGGTAGGAATGAAATCAGTTATAGCTTTTCTTGGTACTACATTTTTTGCTGTTATATTTGGTCTTATGGTAGCTTTCGTTTTAAAGCCGGGAGTAGGAGTAGTGATAGATTTTGGTGTTCCTCAAGAAAGAAATTTCAAACAAGGTAGCTTTGATTTGACCGAATTTTTAATAAATATTGTCCCTAATAATATAGTTGGATCATTTGCGGAAGGGAAAACCCTTCAAGTTGTATTCTTTGCAATTTTTACCGGAATTATTCTAAATAGTATGGGCTCATCAGCAGATTCTTTAAAAACTTTTATTAATTCGATAGCTAAAATGGTTTTAAAAATGATTTCTAAGGTTGTCGAGTTATCTCCTTATGGTGCTTTTGCTTTAACGGCATGGGTAGTAGGAACTCAAGGTCTTGCTATTATGCTTAGCTTATCTAAATTAGTGGTTGCAATAACTATTGCTATGGTATTGCAATATTTAATTTTTGGCTTATTTATAATGATATTTTGTAGAATGTCACCGATACCTTTTTACAAAAAAAGTTTTGAATATCAATCAATTGCTCTTTCTACCGGAAGCAGTAAAGCAAGCCTAGCTACTACCATGCAAGTGTGCCGCCAAAAGTTAGGAGTATCAGAATCTAGTATGTCTTTTGTCCTGCCGCTTGGAGCGTCAATTAATATGGATGGTATGGCAATTAACTTAGCCTTAACCACTGTTTTTTTTGCTCAGATGATGGGAATAGATCTTACTACTAGTGATTATATGGTAATAATATTAACAGCTACTCTTGGTTCTATGGGAGGAGCTGGAATACCAGGAGGATCTCTTGTAATGCTCCCTATGATTTTAGCAGCGGTGAATATGCCAATTGAAGGAGTAGCAATAATAGCCGGTATAGATAGAGTGCTTGATTTATTACGTACAGCTATAAACATTACTGGGGACGCAACAATTACCTTGATAATAGACAATAGTGAAGGTAACTTAAATAAAGAGTTATATAATTCTGATTGTAAATAATTATCATGTCAAAAATAAAACTTCTTGGTCGTTTGTTTATTTGTTCTGTTTTTACTGTTATATTCTCTATTAATTCTACGATTGCAGAAGATATTCAACATAAAGAAATAGTTAAAATCGCTGCCGGTAGTGTACTAGAAGGTTATTATTTTATTGGTTTGAGATTATGTAGATATATAACTGAATCTAATAATGGTATAAGCTGTGAAGTAGTACCTACGACTGGTAGCTTAGAGAATATAGATCTTTTGAGAAAAGGAGAAGTAGATTTTGCTTTTACGCAAGCAGCACTTGCTGTAGATGCTTATAAAGGGAAAGGGTATTTTAATAATGTAGAGCCATTTCCTGATATGATCCAACTTCTTAGACTTCATGATGAAGCATTTACCGTAATTGCTAAGGATAAAGACAAAATTCTCGTATTTCAAGATTTAGATGGAAAAAAAATATCAAACGGGCCTAAAAATTCAGATAGTACTATAGCGTATAATATTCTTGCTTCTTATTATAAATTTAAAAAGCAACCAGAAGATATAGAGATACCTCACGAAGAATACGCAAATCAATTTTGTAGCGGAAGGGTTGATGCAATAATTTTAATGACCGGTCACCCTAATTCTTTAGTAAATCATATTACTCACTCTTGTGAATCTGATTTTGTTAGCATAGAAAAAGAGAAAGTTGAGAAGTTAGTTAGCCAAAATCAGGCTTTTAAAGAATATATAATTGACAAAAAAGAATATCCGGGCATAAACAGGAGCGAGACCACATTTGCTGTATCTGCTATCTTCGTCACAACGAATTCAGTACCCAAAAAGCTTATTTCTAATCTAATGAAGTATTTGGAAAAGAGAATGGATCAGTTCAAGTTATCCTATCTCTTGTTATATGATTTAGAAAATGACCATTTTACCTCAGGATTTGTTTTACCCGGCTTTGAGCATAAATAACTTATAAAAGATCACAAATATGTACTAAAATATAATTGTTCCAATAGATTTATCAGATAAACAATCGATAAAGGCTATTCTGCCCGCTGCTATTAACCTTGTTAAGGCTTTTGGTTCTGAGTTATACCTTGTTCACATAATCCCTGATTTCGGAACAAAATTAGTAGAAGATTACTTACCAAAAAATTGGATAAATGATCAAAAAGCGAAATATAATAAACAATTACAGGATTTAGTAAGCTTTTATGTCCCTGAAGAGATTATGGTGAAATGCTATATTGGGCGCAGGGCCATATATGATGAAGTAATAAATTACTCAAATAAAGTTAATGCTGATTTAATTATTTTATCCGCTGTGCGTCCCCAGTTGCGTGATTATATGCTTGGTCCGAATGCTTCCAAAATTGTAAGACATTCGTCTGTTTCTGTATTAGTAGTACGTGAGGATTAGCAAGCTGATTTTATCCTTTCACCTATAAAGATAAAAGGTAGATATTAGCCTGAAGCTTTAACGTTTCATCTCCTTAGTTTATCAATATTTTCTTTATAATTACCGTTGAAAATATAGCTTCCGGATATTAACAAATTGGCACCTTGCTGCCTGCATAAGTTTGCTGTATCTTGGTTAATACCCCCATCTACTGCAATCATAATATTTCTGTTTCTTACTAAATTATGGACTTTTTGGATTTTAGATAGTTGATTTGGCATGAATTTCTGTCCTCCAAAACCAGGATTAACAGTCATTATTAGAATCAAATCAATCTTTTCTAAGATATATTCTAAAATGTCAGGATTTGTTGTCGGCAATAAAGCTATTCCTACTTTAGTTCCTGTATTTTTAATTAAATCAATTGTTCTATCCAGATGAACTGTAGTTTCAGGGTGAATAGTAATATAATTAGCCCCGGCATCTATATATTGGAAAATGGAATTTTCTGGACGCTCTATCATAAGGTGTACATCAAATGGAAGTTTTGTATAATGTCTGATTTTTGAAATAACAGGTGCACCAAAAGTCAAGTTGGGAACAAACAAGCCGTCCATAACGTCAATATGTATTAAATCTGCCCCAGCTTTTTCAAGTTTTTCAATATCCTGACCTAAATTAGCAAAATCAGCAGATAATATTGAGGGTGCAATTTTAATCATCTTATATTTTTTTCCTTATAGATTTTTCTTCAATAATATATACTACCGAAATCCTTATCAGCTTACTGCCTTTAAAAATATTTTTTACTTTTTCTGGAATAATTTTAGTGCTTAAATTATATTTATTTTTTATAGATTTACATTTATTATCTGTAGTTCTTACGAAAATATAATTTAACATTATTTTATGAAATTTACTATAGAAATTGCCGAAGATAATAATGAATGGGATTCATATAAAGAAATAAATCCTAAATTATTTGAAGAAATCTTGGGCGAGGTCATAAAAAATTATCCTAACTTTAGTCAAGTTCAGAATATAGAATTATCGATACTGCTTAGTAATGACAAAAGAATTAGGAAATTGAATCAGGAATTTAGAAATGAAAATAGTGCTACTAACGTTCTATCTTTTCCAGACTTAGATATAGATTTTAAGCAGATACTTGAATTTAAACCAGATTTATATTATATATATTTAGGTGATATAGCATTTGCTTTTGAAATAATTTATGAGGAAGCAAAAGAAAAAAATATTCCATTTTTAAATCATTTTAAGCATTTGTTAGTACATTCAATATTACACTTATTTGGTTATGATCATATAAATGATGCCGAAGCTGAAATAATGCAAGATATAGAGGTTAAAATCTTAAAAAAGCTATCAATTCCTTCTCCTTATTTATAAATAAACTAAACATTAACTATAAACTATGCCAGGAAAATCAGATACAGAAGAACCTCCCGAAACAATTTACTCGCTAAAATATAAAGTCAAAAAATTTTTTGATAGACTGTTTAATAAGTCCACTACTTTATCTAACACACAAAATGAGCTTACAGGTCAACAGCATAATCTTGAAGCAAGCTCGGTGCAGCCAAACATTATTATCCAGAACTTTGAGAGTTTTGCCGAAAAAACTGTTGAAGACATAATGATACCAAGGTCTGATATAATTGCGGTAAGTTGCGAAGCTTCTCTTGAGGATATAAGTAAGACAATTATTAAATATGGTCATACTAGAACATTGGTTTATAAAGAGAATCTTGATAATGTTATTGGGTTTTTGCATATTAAAGATTTATTCGAAGTTATTGCTAAATCAAAAAAATATAATCTAAAGAAATTAATGAGGAAACATATAGTATCTCCTCATTCAATGACTTTAATCGATCTTTTAAAACAGATGCAGATCCACCGCACGCACATTGCAGTGGTAGTTGATGAGTACGGAGGGACGGACGGTATTGTAACAATTGAAGATGTTATCGAAGCAATAATAGGTAGAATCAGTGATGAGCATGATGAAAGCCTAGATGCAGAAAATATAGAAATCATTAAACCAGGGTTAATGGTTGTTAATGCTAGAGTGGAAATAGAGGAACTTGAAAAAATACTCGGTGTTACCTTAAGGAAAGAAGAAGGGGAGTTCGATACAATCGGGGGTCTTGTGCTTGCTAAAATTAGAACCGTCCCGGAGAAGGGGGAAGTAATAGCTATTACTGAGGAAGTGACTGTAGAGATACTAGATTCTACTCCAAGAGCTATCAAACAACTAAAAGTTATATGTAATAAAAAATATGATTAGTCAGTATTGCTGGAGCCCTCACCTTATGGTATGCTATTACCACTAACAATAATTAAATTTAGTATAGAAGAAATTATGAAGAAAATTATAAAAAAATGGGAAGGCGGTGCTAAAAAACATGGCGGAATTGGTAAGGCAATGGGTTTTCAAATAGATAAATGGATACAAAGCCCTGAAGAACAAGCTAGGCAGGACAGAGAAGCAGAGGAGTTAAAGCAACAGCTAGAACATCAGAGATTAGCTAAAGAAGCGGAAGAGTTAAGGCAACGGCTTGGAAAACGAACGATTAGCCAAAGAAGCAGAGGAAAGAGAAAGGTTAGAGCAAGAGCAAATCAGGAAAGCTTTAGAACTTTCTAAAAAGCAGGCCGAAGAATTAGAGCAGGTGGTACTGGCCAAAAAACTTTCAAAAGAGTCGTTTAAAAAATCACAAATAGAGAAAATAGGAGATTTTTTAAGCAGGGACGAAGATGTTAGTGATGAAGTAGCTTTTCCTGCGATCGATATTGTAAAAAATTGGACATCGACTTATGCAGAGCTGATTAAAAAGTTACATGATTTCGGAGATAAAGCTCTCGATAAATTCCTAAGCAGTGTAGAAATTGCCGGTGATAGCAGTTTCTAGGGAAATCTGATATTGAGGATTTTAAGCCAGTAGCATTCTTTAATTATATACTCTAATTTTAAATAAAACATTAAGGTTTAAAGAGGTTATTGGCTTTTTTATTATGTATTTATGTCAATTAAAATTTTGTCTCAACAAAATTATAGTTCTGGATTTTTAAAGGTGTAAATTCTAAGATAAGCACTTAAATTTATCCCCTAAATTTTATCAAAAAAGGGTTATGGCTTCTCCAATTTTGAAGTAGATACTTTTAAAGTTCGTTTTAATAAATTTTTTGTGAGCTCCTTTAATATCTTTTATTCCTAATAAATATTATTATTCATAATCTATATTGTAGAAGAGTAGCTAGATGGTGTCTATACTAATGATGTGGAAACTTGGCGAGTATGTTGATTCCGACAGAGACATAAAAATGAGTTCCTAAATAAAATTTAAGAACTCTATTTTAAACGCTTTATTCTTTTGAGAGCTGACCAGGCTTTATATTTGAATAAAAACTAAAAAAAGAGAAACACTAGACCTTATTTACTTCATCTAATCGTAATAACTTCTGTAGAGACCCTTTTTTTAACCAACGAGGCGCCTCTACTAAGGAAAAGAACCTTGCGAGTATGAGAACCTTAGTAGAAACATAAACTAGGGAACAGATAATCTTGTGACTAATATATCCCAGCATCATCGCTGATAGTTGGGCATTACCATTCTTTTTTGCAGTTGTCAAGACAGTAATTGCAAAAATAGTATGTTGTTCAGTAAAAATATTTTTTCAAAGATATATTCTTTATTAACAGTTGACGGGGAAAGGTTATTTTACCTTGCTCTATCTTCTGAAGAACCAGAAGAAGACGGTTTTTTCTTCTTTCTATGTGAAGAATGGTCAGAAAGATATGACATTCCTATTCCTACTATCCGCAGATATTTAAAACATTTAGAAGATCAAGGGCTTATTATAAGACAGATCAGGTCTTTACCTGAATATAGCCCTTATCCTATTAAGAAAGGCGGCACTTATTCATTTATCAAGGTATTTCCACCAGAAACAGAAAAAGACATGACGTTCTTTGGGAAGTTACATCTCATTGAAACAAGTGTTTATAACCATAGAACCGCAACTTTTAAAGATGTCTATAACCTCCAAGACACTATCAGATTCCAATACGCTTTCTGCGACCTAAAAAAAACGATGCTAACTCCAAAACGTTAAAGAACATAGAAATTGGCGAGCAGGTAGTTTTTAAAGGGTGCGTTAAAAGGAACACAGAAAACAGACCTTGGATAGTAGATATCTGGAACATCAGACCAATAGATGAGTTTTATGCAAATAGATGAAATCAAAACAATAGCAGAAAGATTAAAAAGGATGACCAAGGTAGGTGATCAAGCATTAATCCACGGAGTTTTCTGGGACGATTTAGAGACATTATTAAACTTAATTTTAGAGGCAGATAGTGAGTAAGGCGGTTATCAATAGATCAAGAAGAAAAAGCAAAGCTAACGTCGTTTATATTAGTTCTTATAAAAAACGTAATATTGTTAAGTTTTATACTAAAACTGATGATGATTGGCTTGATATTCCAAGAACTGACGACCCTAATAAAACTCTAGCAGAAAACAGTGCAAGATTATGTGGGAAGTTGATATACGAACTACATAAGAATTTTGATAGACCAGTATATTTATCTAGTCACTGGTTTAACAAGATCACAAAAAAAAGATACATCAAAATATTAGATTAAGAACACAGCTACGCCATATTTTTAATTTTGTTTTTCATGAATCAATACGAGTAGAGGAAGAAATCCTATTTAATGTCTATGAACTTTCTTACACAAATGAAGCATATAATATTTTAAATTTTAAAGATGAAAATAACGAGGGTAATACCCCTCCAATAGCATGTGCAAATAAGCTTTCAAGTATTAGCGAAAATGCTAAAGGGCATGAGCAAAAATGCTCATCATATATAGATATTACTCCGGCCTTTAAATATTGAACTAACATTAGAGAAATGATATAATGATATTGTATCAAGAGTAATAACAAAATGTCTAATAAAAAATTATCACCAAGCGATCTCAAGATATTAAGAAAGAAAGCAGTGGAAGCAATAGTTATACATGGAATAAGCAAGAAACAAGCATCTATTACCTTTGGGTTTTCTAGGAGTTCTATATGGAAATATCTTAAAGAGTACAAAATTTCTAAGGAAGAAAGCTTTCGCTATAAGAAGCGAGGAGTAAAGGTAGGAACAGGATCTAAAATCAGTAAAAATCAAGAAGAGGAATTAAAATCTAAAATTTTATCACATACACCTGATGAATTGGGAATGGATTATACGTTATGGAATAGTAAAGTGGTACAAGAATATATAGAATCCAATTACCTTTATCAGTATAACAGGCGTTCTATAAGAAAAATTATGAATAGATTGGGTTTTACGTCTCAAAAACCAATTAAATCAGCCTATCAACGTAATCCAGAGAAGATAAAAGAATGGTTAACAGTCACATATCCAGAAATCAAGTCTCGTGCAATGAAAGAAAGTGCTAGAATTTATTGGGGAGATGAAATGGGGATACAATCAACAGATAATCGAGGTAAAACATATGGTCTTAAAGGCAAGACCCCAGCAATCAAGAGAAGTGGCTCAAGATTTAAATGTAATATGCTAGCTGCTATTAGTCCGCAAGGGTTTATGAACTGGATGGTATTTGAAGATAATTTTACCAGCAAAAAGTGTATTGAATTTTTAGGTAGACTTATCAGACAAATTAAGCAGAAAATATTTTTGATATTAGATAATCATAGAGTGCATCACAGTAAAAAGGTAAAAGCTTATGTAGAAAGACATAAGGACAAGCTAGAATTGTTTTATTTACCATCATATTGTCCTGATATGAATCCACAAGAACTTGTAAACCAAGATGTCAAAGCTAACTCTAATAATTTTCGAGTACTAAAATCAGTAAAAGATTTAACAATTAATGTACGGTCCTATTTAACACAAATTCAGTTTAATGGTATAAAAATTCAAAATTATTTAAAAAAGAAAGAAATAGCTTATGCTACTATATAATGTTCAATATTTAAAGGCTAGAGTAATAATAAAAAAAAGAAGAACACCTTAAAGGGTGTGATTCTTCTTTTTCGGATAATGAAAAATTAAAAATAAAAAATTCAAACGAAAACGAAAATCAGCACGCAACTTTTGCTCCTTGCTTGCTTACACAGCAGGAGCAAGTTGCTTTAACTAGCCAAAGAAGAAAAAGCAATCGAGCTGGATAGAAAACAACGAACCAGCGAAAATACTGGCATGTTTGCTATGTCAGACCTGATGAATCAGCTGCTAAATGAACCACAAAAAACGGAGGAAATACCAGAAATGAAACTGGAAGAAATACCACAGCTTACTGACAAGCAGGAAAGAGCAATGCTACTCTTCAAAGCCCTTTACGGGTCTTTTGGAGAGCAGTGATCAAATGAAATACAGGACGATTACAAGTTTGTTGAACAAGACGAGCAAAAAGTCTGTATTCAAACCAAAGCAATGCTGCTAAACGACATTGAAAAAGCTAAAATTCGTAAAGCTATTCAGTCCGTTTATGGCGAAGATGTAACGATAGCAATGCAGCTTATTGAAACAAAGTCGCAAGTCCAAGAAGTTATGCCATCATACCAGAGGCAAAGCTTTCAAACTTTCAAAGCAGCTATTCCTGATTCAAAGCTTATCACTTTGCTAACAAATCCTTTGGTAAAATCTACTGAAAACTCAAGGGGAATCATCATCGAAGCTGCTCCATTCTTTATCAACCAGCTAACCGAAGCAGGTAATCTTGCAGTCCTTGAGGATGCTATAGTTAAAACTAGAATAACTCTAGAACTGAACTACAAAGGAACAAGCAGTGAATATGCTAACAACGTAAAAAGACCAATCGTTTTAACCTCTGAGAAAATCATAAAGGATATGGAATGGATAGAAAATCATAGAAAATCATTACAGGAGGGAAATAATGGAATTTAAAGAAGCATACAAAAAGGTTTAAAAACTGGAAAAACTATAACCAATGGTAGCTACGAATTGAAACTTTTAAAAGAGGGGTTAGAATGTCATATCGTAGACGATAACACTAAAACACCAGATATTATTTGCATTCTGCTAGATACATTCGAAGACAACTGGGAAATCATAAGGGAGGAGTAAATGCAAAAAACATTAATAACACAAAGATCAGAAGAGCAAAAAGAACTGCAAAAGTATGCAAGAGAATATGATATAGAGTGTTTGCGAACAAAAGTTAAAAATGATGTGGAAGAATATAACCTATTCCGTCAAACGCCTTATATTGCAGACGATAAGTTTAATTTTTATCGCCAGTATCTATTAGAACAAATAGAGCAAAATATTGAAGAATTAAAAAAACTAGTGGAGGAAGACAATGAGTAAATGGAATAACTTTAATGATGCAGAGGAGCAAATGTCATACGAACTAATACCACATAAAACCATAGCAAAAGTCCGTTTGCTGATAAAAAAAGGTAATCACATAATAGAAGAATTTACTGATGGGTGGGCTACCTTAAGTAAAGCGGGAACTAGTATTACTCCGGCCTTTAAATATTGGACTAACATTAGAGAAATGATATAATGATATTGTATCAAGAGTAATAACAAAATGTCTAATAAAAAATTATCACCAAGCGATCTCAAGATATTAAGAAAGAAAGCAGTGGAAGCAATAGTTATACATGGAATAAGCAAGAAACAAGCATCTATTACCTTTGGGTTTTCTAGGAGTTCTATATGGAAATATCTTAAAGAGTACAAAATTTATAAGGAAGAAAGCTTTCGCTATAAGAAGCGAGGAGTAAAGGTAGGAACAGGATCTAAAATCAGTAAAAATCAAGAAGAGGAATTAAAATCTAAAATTTTATCACATACACCTGATGAATTGGGAATGGATTATACGTTATGGAATAGTAAAGTGGTACAAGAATATATAGAATCCAATTACCTTTATCAGTATAACAGGCGTTCTATAAGAAAAATTATGAATAGATTGGGTTTTACGTCTCAAAAACCAATTAAATCAGCCTATCAACGTAATCCAGAGAAGATAAAAGAATGGTTAACAGTCACATATCCAGAAATCAAGTCTCGTGCAATGAAAGAAAGTGCTAGAATTTATTGGGGAGATGAAATGGGGATACAATCAACAGATAATCGAGGTAAAACATATGGTCTTAAAGGCAAGACCCCAGCAATCAAGAGAAGTGGTTCAAGATTTAAATGTAATATGCTAGCTGCTATTAGTCCGCAAGGGTTTATGAACTGGATGGTATTTGAAGATAATTTTACCAGCAAAAAGTGTATTGAATTTTTAGGTAGACTGATCAGACAAATTAAGCAGAAAATATTTTTGATATTAGATAATCATAGAGTGTATCACAGTAAAAAGGTAAAAGCTTATGTAGAAAGACATAAGGACAAGCTAGAATTGTTTTATTTACCATCATATTGTCCTGATATGAATCCACAAGAACTTGTAAACCAAGATGTCAAAGCTAACTCCAATAATTTTCGAGTACTAAAATCAGTAAAAGATTTAACAATTAATGTACGGTCCTATTTAACACAAATTCAGTTTAATGGTATAAAAATTCAAAATTATTTTAAAAAGAAAGAAATAGCTTATGCTACTATATAATGTTCAATATTTAAAGGCCAGAGTAATATCAATATAGTGGATACAGTTCAGGATCAAGTTCTACTATTGATGTAGAATCACAAACAAAAAAACTACAAAAAAGAAAAGAAATGGAAGCTAACATTCCTAAAAGAGCTTTAATGTTAGAAAAATTTTTTGATAATAATTTATCACATTTACCGCACTTGCCTTCTGAATTGTGGAATATAATTGCAGAGTATGAAGGAGGAGTAGAATCTTCAGTATTAGGGGATATTGTTACAAGTACATGGTCTTGGTGTAGTATATTATAATTATGAGTCAAAATTATACTTCTTTTAAAGATATGGGAATGTTAATATGATACTTCTTTAAAAAATAACAGTTATTCTCAACTAATTCCAAAAACAAGGGAATAGCCTAATTAAATTAGAAAATGTATGTATGAAGAAGGAACGTACCTATCAGTATGTAGGGGTAAATAGTACTTTATCATTTATTCTTACATCAATTAAATAATTTAAATTTTATGTAATAGGGCTCTTTGTTACATCAACGATATGGTCAATTGATGTAAGCCTTGGCCCTTATTTGCTTAAAATCATGGTAGATAGGACCGAAAATATTGATCATAGGGAAGTATTACTTGCCTTAAGCGAGCCTGTGCTTCTCTATATTTTACTTTTAATTGTGGTCTTGGTTGCTTCGCGGCTTGATGATTTTATCTGGTTAAAGTTAAGGCCTAATTTGCAGAAATATACCGGAATTAAATTAATGAAGAGAATGATGAGCCACTCGACTGACTTGTATCAGAATCATTTTGCTGGTAGCCTGCATAATAAAATTAACGATGTAATCGGTGGTATTCCCGATATTATCAGAATTTGTGTCCATCAAATTTTTGGTAATGTCCTTACCTTGGTAATTGCCAGCTATACCTTATATCAAACAAATGCCAAATTTGCTGCGGTTTTCATTTTTTGGGGAGGGATTTTATTATTATTTCCTTTAAGTTATCTGCTACTGCAAGTAATTTATCTAAAGACGTTGCTGATATAAGATCTCGCCTGGTCGGTTATAAGGCTGATACTTTAAGTAATATAACGACCATCAGGCTTTTTACTGGTAAAAAACAAGAGACTCAAGGATTAATAACAGCATTTGATAAACTAGTTCTTGCCATGCAAAAAAGAGACTGGTTCTTTCTTAAAATGAGTACTTTCCAAGGTGGGTCTTTTGTTCTTTATCAAATAATCTGTTTATGGTTATTAATTATAGGGCTAGAGGAGGGGGTAATTACCTCCGGAGATTTTATTCTAGTGTTGACTATAAATATTTCACTTATCCAGATTTTATGGAATTTTTCGCACTATATTCATGATTTAGCCGAAGTAATCGGGAGAGTAAATCAAGGATTAAGTATAGTGTTAATGCCAATTCAGATTAAAGACACAGAGTATGCAGAAGTTCTGAAAGTTACCGATGGAGAAATTATTTTTGATGCAGTTAAATTTGGATATAAAAATTCTGATCCTTTATTTGACAATTTATCAATCAAAATTGACCCTTATCAAAAAGTAGGATTAGTTAGGTATTCCGGTAGCGGTAAAACCACTTTTGTTAATTTAATTTTAAGGTTATATGATATTAATGAAGGCCGTATTCTAATTGACGGTCAGAATATTAGAGAAGTAAACCAAACCTCTTTAAGGAAAGCTATAGGAGTTATACCACAGGATCCAACATTATTTCACAGGTCTATAAAAGATAATATTGGTTATAGCCGGTCTGAAGCTAGTGAAGAAGAAATAATAACTGCCGCTAAAAAAGCACAAGCTCATCAGTTTATTGTTCAACTTCCAGAAGGTTATGATTCATTAGTAGGCGAGCGCGGTGTTAAACTCTCAGGTGGGCAACGTCGGCGTATAGCAATTGCTAGGGCTTTTCTAAAAGATCCACCGATATTAGTCATTGATGAAGCAACTAGCCAACTTGACTCAATTACTGAAGGGTTAATTCAAAATAGCTTACTAGAGCTTTTTGAAGGTAAAACCACTCTAACTGTTGCCCATCGTCTTTCCACTTTAATGTATATGGATAGGATATTAGTTTTTGATCAAGGATGGATCGCATGAGGAATTACTGCACTTGGCGGGGCTATATAAAGCTATAACATAAGTAAAAATTCATAAATATGCGGCCACTAGTATGAATGCTTAGTTTTATGACATTTAAACCTAATATTGTATAAACAGATATTACAAGAGGTAGGAATTTAGTAATAATAGATAGTAGGACAGAAGAAAGTTCTAGTTATAGCAGTAATATGTAATAAGGGATTAATTCGTTATATCAAACTAAGAAAAAGTCTTCATTCCCTTAGGAATATGGTAATAATAAAATATTAGTTAGTATAAATAATACTATGATTAACAATATAAATAAAATTACCAGGCTTAAGCTTACTAATAGTATACTTGAGAGTAGTATTTTCGATCAATTGGTATTTAACACAAGTGTAAATAAAGCATTTATCTTTATCGTAAATTTAACTAGCCATATAAATAATATATCCACGTACTGGGAATACCTTTCGATTCAAGAGAAAATAAAGGCAAACAAGTATCATACTGAATATTTAAGTAACAAATACATTATATCACATGGTATTTTAAGGTATATTTTGAGTTTCTACACAAAACAACATCCTCAAAAAATTGAATTTAATTATAATGAATATGGAAAACCTTTTTTTAAAAATAGTAATATCCAATTTAATATGTCTCATTCCCATAACATGGTAAGTTATATGATAGCTTTAAACTTTAGGGTGGGTATCGATATAGAATTACATGATAAAAATCTAAAAGTTGAGGAGCTTGCTGATTTTGTACTAACTCCAGAGGAGCACAAATATTTATCCAGTCTTAAACCTCGAGATAAACTTAGTTTTTTTTATACTTTCTGGACCAAAAAGGAAGCTTTAGTAAAGGCTATTGGTCAAGGATTATCTTATCCTATTAATACCATCGAAGTTATGAGATTATTACCTGGTAAAGGCATTCTGCTTAATGATGTGAATAATGAACTAAGTCAACAATGGTATTGCTATGAATTAGAAGCTCCTGAAAATTACTCCGGAGCTATTGGAATAGAGAATAAAATAGATGAAATAGTTTATCTAGAAATGAACACTCAACAAAATAATTTTTGATAATAAGGATTATAATGACTAAATTAGAGTCTCAGCAGAGAATAATTGGATTCTTAAATGAAGAATTTGCTAAAATAAAACAGTGGCAGCAAACCAATCAAAAAGTTAAAGTGAAAGCAGTAGAAAAAAAAAAGCTAAAAAATTGCTTAATGATATTGAATTAATGTTAAAAATCAATGCAGGTGATAATGAGGTAAATTTAAAGATTACTGAAATTAAAAAAGAAATAAAAAACTATTTTTCATATTTAAAACTATAATATTCAAGAAATTTTAGACTTTCACTAATTAGCTGCTACAATTATAAAACATATTATATATTTTATTGCAAGAAATTATGATAAGAGTTGCCGTGGTAATTTCAGGTTGTGGTCATCTTGATGGAGCTGAAATTTCTGAAACAGTATTTACATTACTTGAGCTAGATAGAAATAATGTTGAGACTAGAATTTTTGCTCCGAATCAGAAACAGCATTATGTCATCAATCATTTGACTAAAAAAGAAGTAGTTGAGGAGCGTAACGTCCTTGTTGAATCTGCGCGTATTGTTCGTGGAGCAATTCAGTCATTAAATGAATTGCAGGTAAAAGATTTTGATGCATTAATTTTACCTGGAGGATTCGGAGCAGCTACGAATTTATCAGATTAGCATTTAAAAATGAAAATTCCACAGTAATTGAAGATTTACGGAAGATAATCATAGAGTTTTATAAGTTATCAAAGCCTATTGGAGGAATATGTATTTCTCCTGCGGTTTTAGTTTTAGCTTTAAAAGATTTTGTACAAGTAAAAATTACCATTGGTAATAAAAATGAACTTGTTGCTAAACTGGGGACATTGGAAGAAATTTGTGCGGCTGATGACATAGTTATAGATTGGGAAAATAAACTGGTTACTACTCCTGCTTTTATGATAGATGCACCATTAACTCAAATACATACGGGAATTAGTAAACTGGTAAATAAAATCATTGAAATGCACAATCGGCATAAAACCTCCGGGAGAAATAAATGAGCGCTAAAAATATAAGGTGTTTCAAATAGCAAGTATCTTGGATATGATGTATATCATAAATGCAAAATATTCTTAGGCCAAAAATTAGATTTCTCCAGATATTCTAATTTAAAGTGACAAACTGCGTAATTTCTTTATGTAAAATCTTGTTTACTATATTAATCACTTCTAGGTAAGAGGATTTAATAAAAAAGTGATCACCAGGTAGTAATTTGTATTGAAATGAAGCAGTAGTCTGTTCCTGCCATTTTAGTAAATCTTGGAAATCAAATGTATCATCATTTAGACCCCCTAAAGCCATTATAGGGCAAGACAGTGGGAATTCGCTATAATAGTTGTAAGTCTCAGATATACAGAAATCAGCACGTATTATTGGTAGGAATATGTCCATCAGTTCCTTGTTCTCAATTATATCTCTTGGAATTCCATTATATTCTCGAATTTTTTGGATAAGTTCTGGAGTTGGTAAGCGATGAATAGGAGATCTTTTTAGCGGTACTTGTGGTGCTTTGGTTCCTGATATAATTAAGCTTTTAGGTTGCTGCATTGCTTTTTTTCGCAATGTGCGTGTAAATTCAAAAGATATTAATGCTCCAATACTGTGGCCAAATAGAATATAAGGTTTGTCAAGGTAGTTATAAAAATTTAGGGATAATTCATTAACGATGTTTGATATATTATCCAGTAAAGGTTCACTGAATCTACTTTCACGTCCCGGTAGTTGAATGGCAATTAGATCTACATAATCAATTAGATCTTTAGCCCATTCTCTGTAAGCTGAAGCACTACCACCGCCATAGTGAAAACAAAATAGCCTAATATAGGAATTTTTATTATATTTAAACGGTACAAACCAATCTGACATATACTTAAAACTTAAATTATGTTTTTACCTTAGAAAATGTTGCTAAGAATATTATCTCTATTGTTAATGTAATGCAAGTATAAACTTAGATCTAAAAATAGATACTTGCTGTACAATAGCCAATAATTATTATTGTTATTTTACCAATTTAAATGATTAATAGTATGTATGAATTGCTTAATGATATTGACGATAATTATTGGTTTTATTATCCTGACGTCATGCTGAAGTTAAAAAAACTTATTATATTTGGAAAAGGATAATCTTGCTTTTTTAGCAGCTCATTTAATAGAATATAATAGCTTAATGATATTCATGTTTTAAGCTTGGCAATTATGTGAATATATCTAAGATAGGGAAATATTTTTAGGAGTGATTATGGTTTACGAGAAAAAAAATTTCGGTGCTGAGGTTGATAAAATCCTGCACATAATGATCCACTCTCTTTATACTAATTTAAAGAGATCTTTATGCGTGAGTTAATTTCAAATGCATCAGATGCATGTGATAAGCTACGTTATTTATCACAAATTACCCCTGACCTATTAGGAAATGATACTACTTTTAAAATCACAGTGAGAATTGATAAGGACAATAGAAATATTATTGTACGTGATAATGGGATTGGTATGAATAAAGAAGAGTTAATAGAAAATCTTGGTACTATAGCAAAATCTGGTAGCAAAATCTGGTACCCAGAATTTTCTTCAGTACCTTTCCGGTGATGCTAAAAAAGATAGTATGTTGATAGGTCAATTTGGGGTAGAGATTTTATTCTGCATTTATGATAGCAGAGTATATAACCGTTACCTCTAGAAAGGCAGGAGAGGAAAGAAGTTATACCTGGGATTCTGACGGTTTAGGAGAATATACAGTTGCAGATACAGATAGAGAATTCTCACGTGGTACTGAAGTATTAATTCATGTTCAAGAAAAAGAAGATGAATATCTAGATCATTTTAGGTTAAAAAATATAGTTAAAAGTTATTCTGATCATATAGCAATTCCTATATACTTTATTAATACTGGTAATAATGAAATTCAGCTTAACTCTTCATCAGCGCTCTGGACTAGACCAAAATCTGATATTACTCCTGAACAGTATAAGGAATTTTATAAAAGCTTATCTTATGCAATGGATGATCCGTGGTTAATTATGCATAATAAAAATGAAGGAGCTATAGAATTTACTAACTTATTATTTATTCCATCGGCTAAACCTTTTGATTTATTTAACCAGGATTGTAAAAAAAGCGTTAAACTATATATAAAACGAGTTTTTATCTCTGATGAGAATGTTGATTTGATTCCAAATTATTTAAGGTTTATTCGAGGAGTGGTAGATTCAGAAGATTTACCTCTTAATATTAGCCGGGAAACTTTACAACATAATCTAGTACTTGAGAAAATTAAATCATCAATCATACAAAAAGTAATAAATGAGTTAAAAAAGAAAAAAGAGGAATTAATAGAGGATTATCTGAAATTTTGGAATAACTTTGGTAGTGTTTTAAAAGAAGGTCTTTGTGAATCAGGTTTTGATCATGAAAAGCTGCTTGAAATATGTATGTTTAGAAGTAGTATTCATAACAGACTAATCAGCTTGGATGAGTATATAAATAACTTTAAGGAAGGACAGAAAACCATATATTACCTGAGCGGTGATAATGTTGATAAGTCACTGTCTAGTCCTCAAATTGAAGGTTTCTTAAATAAAGGAATAGATGTACTACTTTTTACTGATCCGGTAGATAATTTCTGGGTAAATAATTATATTAAATATAAAGATTACGATATTAAATCAGTTACTAGAAGTAATATAGATCTGGAACAGGATGTTGATAAAGATAAAGGAGCTAATAATGAGTCCTCTAAAGATATAAAGCAAGATGAAGGTCAATACAGTGAGTTAATTGAATATTTTAAAAAAGTGTTGGGTAATTTAGTGAAGGATGTAAAGATATCCAGAAAACTTACTTCGAGTATTGCCTGTTTAACGGTAGGTGATAGTGGTATGGATATGTATACGGAAAGGTTATTGATGGAGCAAAGAAGGTCTTCTTTTCCAGTACCTCTAAGGTATTGGAAATTAACTCTAAACATCCTATAATACAGAGAATCAATAGTGATTTGCTTGCTGAAGATCAGAATTCCATTATCAATAATGGAGAATTAGTAAACCTTATATTTGATGAAGCATGTATTATTGAAGGTCAACTTCCATCTAATGTAGTAGAGTTTTCAAGGAGGATTAATTATATTATTGAGAAAGTTCTATCTGCTACAGGAGCAGATAATAACATGCCTATAGTAGAAACTATCGAATTCAATAAATCTAAAGATACTTCTACTAGGAAGAAATCAACCAAGATAAAGAATTCCTAAGTAATACTACTTATAAGATATAAGTACCTACATAAATTAGTACAGTTAAGTGTGTTTAAGATAAGGAGTTATAAGTAACATAAATACTACATTATAACTCCTTATAGATATTAGTTATAGTGAGTGTTACTTGAAAAAGCTTTTACTTTTATTAATAATTAGCTTGAGATAAAAGATTACGTAAAATTATAGTTAATTGTTATAAATGATTAACTATATAAAAAAGAGGAAATAAATAGATGCAGATAGATAAGGTTACATCAGAGAAAATACCGGATGAATTTAATGTAATTATTGAAATCCCTATGAATGATAATCCTGTTAAATATGAACTTGATAAAGAGTCCGGTGCTATATTTGTTGATCGGTTTATGCAGGTATCAATGTTTTATCCATGTAATTATGGATTTATTCCAAATACTTTATCTGGTGATGGAGATCCAGTCGATGTGTTGGTTTTATCTAACTATCCGATTATACCGGGTGCGGTAGTAAAATGCAGGCCTATTGGAGTATTAATGATGGAAGATGAGTCAGGTCTGGATGAAAAGATTATTGCTGTTCCTGTATCTAAGGTTGACATGTCTTTTGATAATATACGAAATATTACTGATGTTGCCGGTATTGTGAAGAACAGAATAAAGCATTTCTTTGAACATTATAAAGATATGGATAAAGATAAGTGGGTAAAAGTTTTAGAGTGGGGTGATATTGAAATAGCAAAGAACCTAATCGAAGAAGGGGTTAAAAGAAATTTATCTAATTGAATAAAAGTAGCCTATTTTATTCTCTAAGATCAAAAAAAAATCAAAGAAAGAGTTAATGAGGAGATAGCAATTATGATAAATGAATTGGTGCAAAGATTAAGTGAAGGTAAGCATGAGGTAGTAATAGGACATAGAGATGAACCTTATGAAGAAATAAAAGAGCGTATTGAAGATGGTTATATACATATCAAATTTACACAAACCAGGGGGGTGGTACTGAACTTGGGATTAATGTAGATTTAAATAGTACAAATGTAAAAGATTTAGATTTTACTAAAGGAGAAGGTTTGTTACATATTGAAGGCACAACTAATCTTAATTATAAGTCTGTCAGACTTATAGCTGATATTGATTTGACATCTAGAAAAGGAGAAGGATATCTGGAGGTAGTATCTGAAGAACCCATAAAAAGTGATAGTACATTTAATTAATTATTTTATATAAAAAGTAAATAGGGAATGGAGTATGTCAGAAGAAGATAATGAAGAATATATATGCTTTATTAATGAAGAGGAGCCATATTCCATATGGTTTGCATGGAAAGAGATACCGCTTAGTTGGAAACAGGTTGGTTCGAAAGGAACCAAGCAAGAGGTTTTAAACTATGTAAAAGAAGTGTGGACTGATATGAGGCCTTAAGAGCCTTAGAGAACAAATGGATAAAGTTACACTGAATTAATTGTATAAAAGAAATGAGTAAATTTATACTAGGTTATTTTGACTACATTAATTTGATTTGATATATAGGTCACAATTTGAAGCTGTGAAATCTCAACTTACTAAGGATGTTGTTGATATTAACTCTCGGAATGATAAAGGTCAAACACTGCTTCATTATGCACTACTTTATAATCAAATCAAGATAGCAGAATTTTAAATATCACAGGGCGGACTTAAAGGCTAAAGATAATAGCGGACAAAAGATTGATTCCTGATAATTGGTAGAGGTTTTTGGAGTCAATCATTTATTTTGTGTAAGTTGTTGTATTTTTTAATTCCAATAAATCATGCCTAAAATCCCCGCATAAAATTTCAAATTGATTCAATGCCAAAGACCAATTTTTAATCGGCATGGTCCATTTTTTGGCAGCATTTTTTAGAGCCAAAAATACGATTTTTAAAATAGACTTATCATCTGGAAAAACCCTTTTATTGTTGATGATTTTTCTGATTTGACGATTTATCGATTCTATCGCATTGGTAGTATAAATTACCCGCCTAATCTCATCAGGAAAAGCAAAAAGAGGAATAATCCCGCTCCAATTCCTTTGCCAAATATCAGAGATCACAGGATATTTATTATCCCATTTAGCAGCAAACGATTTTAGCTCCAGATATCCTATTTCTTCGCTGTTTGCAGTGTAAATCCTTTTAAGATCCGCTGTGACCGCTTTTAAATCCTTATAAGAAACATATTTTACAGAATTCCTCGCCATATGTACTATACAGAGTTGTACAATCGTATTAGGATAAATGCTATTTATGGCTTCAGGAAAGCCTTTTAATCCATCAACGCATGATACATATATCTGTTTTATCCCTCTGTTCTTTAGCTCAGTTACAACCTGCATCCAAAACTTGGAACCTTCATTTTTACCGACCCAGATCCCCAGTAATTCCTTTTTCCCTTCCATGTTAACACCTATTGCAAGATATACCGCTTTGTTAATTACTGTATGATTATCCCTTGCTTTAACGTGTATGCAATCCAAATATAATATTGGATATACATCGTCTAGGGACCTGTTTTGCCATGTAGTAACTTCTTCTATTACTCCGTCAGTGACAGTTGATATAAGGTCCTTGGAAATATTGGTCTGGTATATCTCCTCTAAATGGCCCTGTATCTCACTGACAGTCATCCCTCTTGCATATAGTGAAATCACTTTATCATCAAAACCACTAAATCTCCTAACTCCTTCAGGAATCAATTGAGGTTCAAATTCTCCTTCCCTGTCCCCTTGAAACATCTACGGTAATCTGATGACCGTCGTCATCTATAATCGTTTTTTCATAACTGCCGTTGCGACGATTATTATCGCTCTTGATTATCTTACTATGTTTAGAATAACCTAGATCGTGTTCTAATTCACTTTCAAGAATTCTCTCTACTATTTGCTTTTTAAGTTTATTAAATAATCCACCCGCGACCAAATAATTCAGATGGATCTGCTTTTGATAGTAATTCTTCGACTAATTTAGTATTTATATCTACTTCTTTTTCTGCTAATTTTTTAGCCATTTTTCCTCTGTATTTAAGTTGCTTTTTTATAGTATCTTCTACTATATCCTTTTGCAACTTACACAAACTATATGACAGACTCGATTTACACTGCAAACAGCGAAGAAATAGGATATCTGGAGCTAAAATCGTTTGCTGCTAAATGGGATAATAAATATCCTGTGATCTCTGATATTTGGCAAAGGAATTGGAGCGGGATTATTCCTTTTTTTGCTTTTCCTGATGAGATTAGGCGGGTAATTTATACTACCAATGCGATAGAATCGATAAATCGTCAAATCAGAAAAATCATCAACAATAAAGGGGTTTTTCCAGATGATAAGTCTATTTTTAAAATCGTATTTTTGGCTCTAAAAAATGCTGTCAAAAAATGGACCATGCCGATTAAAAATTGGTCTTTGGCATTGAATCAATTTGAAATTTTATGCGGGGATTTTAGGCATGATTTACTGGAATTAAAAAATACAACAACTTACACAAAATAAATGATTGACTCGTCAATAATTAAAATATTCTAAAATACTGATTTTAGTAAAGGTGGTGCCGGATGTCGGATTCGAACTGACGACCGACCGCTTACAAGGCGGTTGCTCTACCACTGAGCTAATCCGGCAATAAGTACTAACAGAAAATATTACCTAAAAAATCAAACTTTTCAAGATTCATTAGATAATCCACCCTACAGAAACAGAATTCACTCTCACTATATGAAACTAGAACACTTACTCTATAGATTTTGCCGCCATAATAACTAGTACTAAACTCGCTAGATTTAAGTCTAATTATGGAATGGCTAACTTGCAGTATTCTTTAGCTCTTTTTTAGAAGGCCTCTTAACTTGCCCTTTAACTTTAGCAGCTACTTTCTTTTCAATAGAACTAGGTAGTTTAATACCTTCTGCTTGAATAAATTTGATAACACGCTCGGTAGGCTGTGCTCCTTGCCCTAGCCAATATTCTATGCGATCTTTCTTAAAAGTTACTCGATTCTCATCATCTTTTTTTAGAAGAGGGTTATAGGTACCGACTTTTTCAATAAAATCCCCGTCTCTGGGAGCACGGGCATCAGCAACTACTACTCTATAATAAGGAACTTTTTTTGCTCCGCCTCTAGCTAAACGAATTTTAACTGCCATAACTTCACTAATTTACTTAATTTTTTCTTCTTTAAACTCTACGTGCTTACGAACTTTTGGATCATATTTTTTAAAAGCAAGCTTTTCTGTTACGGTTTTTGGATTACGTTTTTTCACTAAAAAATACCCTGTACCAGCAGTGCTAACAAGCTTAACCAAAAGATTTTTATTCCTTTTTTTAGACACAACCTAGAAACCTTATTAAAAATAATTTTCGTATAAATATCTTTGTAAAATATAGTTAGAATTCTCAATTAGTCAACAATAAATTAGCCAATATAGTAATATCTCCAGATAAATTCAATAATTAGTATATGGAGACAATAAATCAGCAACGCATGACGAGTTATTGGCGTTATATTAAGTGTAATCTTTTTTTTTAAACTGCCATAAGCTAACGATAAATACAAAATTATCGCAATAACGCCACAAAAAAACAAATTTGCTGTGCTTAAATTGGAGAAATTAACTACTGTATGTAATAAAGAAATATAAGTGATAACAAAAGCAGCAATTTTGAGATCTATAGATTTTACCTTAACCATATGACCCATAATAATTATACCTATAACTAGTGAACCATAATCAAAAAGATACGAGGTAAATGGGGATAAAATAACTAGAATGATAAAATGCAACCACCCTTTTGTTAAATTGCTTAATTGTTCCTGAAAAAAGAAAAGATAAAGTTGGCCTAAAAAAAGGGATATTAAAATATTTGCAGAAAAGAAGGTTTCAATTATAAAGATTGTTGATATTAAGTATAATATCACTCCATAACACAATATATGGAAATTTACTGAATTTTTAAAGTTATACCCCACAAAAAATCCGAATATAGGCATAGCATATCTACCTATCATCCTTAATGTCATCATTTCAGGAAAAAACCAAGTTCCTAAATGATCCACAACCATTACAACTATTGCTACCAGTTTCAACAAATCCTGATAATTTGATTGCTTATCCATCAGCTTTTTTCATCAAAATTAAGTGTATTTTAAAAAAGTACAATATTAACATGTAAACCATACCGGTTATAAAAATAGTAAAAAATAATGCTAAAATTTTAACACCTACACTGTTAGAATAATACAACTCCTGGCAAAAATAGTTAGCAAGGAATAATGTTAACGTCATTATAAAAGCACTTACTCCTACTTTATAAATACAATTTTTAGTCTTAGTAAAAATTATAAAATTCCCACAATTGCCTGCATATTTATTCAATAACCAAACATTATACCAAGCAGCAATACTAGCCCCCATAGCAATACCTACATGGCTAAACGGTATCATTAAAACTACATTAAGAAACGTATTAACTAGTAAAGACCAAATAGTGATGCGCATAGGAGTTTTGGTATCCCCATTAGCATAAAAAATAGGCGTTAATATTTTTGCTATCACAAAAGCAGGTAACCCTAGAGAAAATGCAGCAAGTGCATTTGCTGTTTTAGTCGTATCCTCTGTAATAAAGGCTCCTCTCTCATATATTAAATGAATAATAGGGTTTGCTAAAACGAACAACCCTATTGTAGCTGGAACAGAAAGAACAAGAGATATAATTATTGCTTTGTTTTGTAAATTATTAGCACTTGTAATATCTTTTTTCTGATAAATCTGGGATAATTCTGGCAGTAGAATAGTACCAAAAGTTACACCAATAATAGCAAGGGGGAGCTGATATAACCTTTCTGCATAAGACAATATTGAAACAGCACCAGGAATAAAACTAGCAATAGATTGTGATACGAACAAATTAACCTGCTGTACACCAGAACTTACAGCAGCAGGCCCCATATTTTTAAGCAATTTTGTTACATCAGGATCATTACAAAAATTAAGAGACAGAGAAAAGGTTAATCTTGCTTTAGATACATAAAACCACATAAAAGCGACTTGTAAAATCCCAGCCAGAATTAGCGAATAAGATATAGCAAAATGAGCTGTTAATTTATTCTCAAAAAAATAGGTAAATAATATGACGCAAACATTCATAATTACCGGAGTAAAAGCAAATGCAGTAAAGTTTTTTACAGAATTTAACATACCGCCTAATATTGCAGTAATTGATATAAAAACTAAATAAGGAGTTGTTATCCTGCACAGTAGAATTGCTAACTCGTATTTTTCTGGTACTTCATAAAAACCAGGAGCAATTATAGCCATAAGATAAGGCATTACTGCCTGCATTATAAGAGTTAATAGAATAAGTACAATGAATAATAAGGTTAATACTTCACCGCTGAATTTGCGTCCAGACTCTTTAGATTCTAGTAATTTTTGACTAAAAATAGGAATAAAAACTATCGATAAAGCCCCCTCCCCGAAAATCCTCCTAAATAAATTAGGAAACTTAAAAGCAACATTCACGCAATCTGCAATAGCACTTGATCCAAAAGTTGCCGCAATAAATAACTCCCTGGCTAAGCCGAAAATTCTGGACAGCATAGTAAAAAAAGCGACAATAATTCCAGATTTTAATAACATTATACAAATATTTTGGCTTAGATTAATTAGATTAGCGATAAGGAGAATTAAGTAAGCATATTATAATTAAGTTATTATTGAAAATAATTAAAAAACTAAAAATTATAAGACTACTGCGTTTTCTCTATTTCTTGCTTGAACAAAGTTAGCTTAAAAAAAAGATACATACAGGAAAGCTCATTTACTGGCAACTACTTTATTTCTTCCTGTTTCTTTTGCTTCGTATAAAGCTTTGTCAGCTTTACTGATAAATTCCTCTATAGTATCGCCTTGATGGTACTCGGCTACACCTATGGAAATTGTTTTATGTATACTACCTACCTGGGCTGGAATTGCCAATTCTGTCGTTTCTATTAAACTCCGTGTTTTTTCAGCAACCTGAAGGCAGTTTTGCAAATCAATATTATTGAGGAGAACTATAAATTCTTCTCCGCCGTATCTGGCTATTAGATCTGTAACCCTAAATGAAGATTTTAAGACAGATGCTAAAGTTTTTAAAACAGCATCCCCAGCAAGATGACCGTAAGTATCATTAACTTGTTTAAAGTGGTCTACATCGAACATCATAATACAAACTGGTTTTTTGGTTTCTTTACTTTTATCAACCATTTGTCTAACATGAATATCAAAATACCTCCTGTTAAACACAGCGGTTAAACCATCTTTTGTTGATAAATCAAAACTTTCCTCAAGCTCAGCACGTAAATCATCTTGATAACGTTTCCTTCTAAGCTGCGTTCTAACTTTTGCTTTTAATTCACTTTTGTCAACAGGATACATCAAATAGTTGTTAACTCCTAGTTCCATTCCTTTAATAACCATAGATATATCTTCGTCTTCAGCAAGCATCATAACAGCTGATTTTTTAAAGATTGGTTTGGAACGAAGCATTACAGCAATCCTCAGAGGATCCGCGGTACCTATTTGGCAACTTATAATTATAAGATCCGAGATAAATGCTCCTAAAGTATCTAGTTCATCTGGGGATGCTAAAACCTTAATCTGACTTGAAAGTTCAGAAAGGTTATCCTTGATATTTTTTGCCTGAACTAAATCATCATCAAGCAACAATATTTTACTTTCGCAAAAATTATCTTTCAGTTCTACTACTGTAGCACCAAGCTTAGTGTTGATAGTATTTCTAAGCTTTAACTCGTCGATTACAGTTTTCATTCTAGCCAAAGATTTTACTCTAGCAAAAAGCGCAATATCATTAATCGGTTTTGTAAGGAACTCATCTGCTCCTGCTTCAAGTCCTTTTACCCTATCCTCAATATCAGAGAGAGCAGTTACCATAACCACGGGCATATGAGTCGTTTCCGGATTTTGCTTAATCCTTTTACATGTTTCAAAGCCATCCATTCCCGGCATCATAACATCTAGCAAAACAATATCTATCTTATTTTGAGCTAGCATTTCGAGTGCTGTAGCCCCATTTGTTGCAGTAACCACAATTGTAATACTCTGCAAGTAATTTAGAGCTTCTAATAACTTAACGTTTGGCTCTAAATCGTCTACTACTAGTACTGTGGCAGTCATCAAGGTTAAATAATATTAGTGTTACTTACAAACTTTTCGATAGAAAAGAAAAAATTATCGATAGATACTGATTTTGAAAGATATAGATCACAGCCAGATTCTGAGATTCTCATTACTTCGTTCTTCATCGCAAATGCGGTTATAACTATAATGGGAATTTTGTGCGTTTTGGGGTTGTTTTTTAAGATTTTTATCAAATCTAACCCTGAAATATCAGCTAATTGTATATCCATCAATATAAGATCCGGTAACTGCTCACTAACGATTGCTAATATATTAAAGCCATCTTTCGAAATAATCACTTCATGGCCCTATAACATTAATAAATCGTAGAACAATTTTAAGTTTAACTCATTATCTTCAACTACTAAAACTTTTGCCATAAACTGTAAAAAACTACTTGTAATAAATATTAAGCAACTATTAGTTAGATTATAGAGGAAAACTCTCGATATAATAAAACATAACCAAAATATCAATTAGTTATTTAGCTTATTTTAACAATATTATAATCTTATTGTAATATATCATATAATCTGATTAAAGCGAATTTGCTTTCTAATAGTATCATCCAAAATTTTTTAAATTATAATGTGACCTTATTAATATTAGCCAGTACAATTATTCATTTACTACGTTATTTTGGACATACCATGTGTTATTATCAGCTTGCACGTAAAAATCAAGCCTGAAATCAAGCAGCGGTGATTTAATAATTATATTATTTATATTCTGGTTTGATAGCGAGGAGATATGATCGTGTAGAAAAAATAACCGTTCACATTTACTAGTATCAAAGTCTTTAGTCGACGAGAGAATAGATAAGATTTTACTTTCATCGGGGTTAATTATTATCATACTTGATGAATTATTAAAATTTTTTAATTCAGAACCGATTAAAATAGGTTGTTTTTCCGGCAATATATCATATATAGTGCCGTGAGGGATAAATTGCTTCCTGGAATATGTCCATAAAACGTTATCCAGTTCAAAAGCCTGCTCTTTACTGTTTGTATAGACAAATATCTTGATAGCGTTATGATAACATTTTTCTGCCAGATTGCAAAATGCTCTTGAGAGTTTTTCTTGTGTAGTTTTGTAGCAGCTAATTTTAACCATTTTTGTACAATACGTAGTAATTTAAATATGCTAAAATGTACTTATATAATTCTTTTAAATGACAATGAAAATAACATTCCTTGTTTAATAAAATCGCTAAAAAACACGGCTGGTACATTTACAAAAGAGTTTATCATTATTGATGATGGTTCAAAAGATAAATCTTTAACTACCGTCAAATTCGCCGTTAACGATTTACCAAGAACAATAATTATTACCCAGCAAACCCAAGGGCCGGCAATAAGTATAAATAAGGCTATAAATCTAGCTACAGGAGATTATGTTCATTTTGTAGAAGGTGATGAGATTTTACATCCCGAATCAACTATGGTAATGATCGATTCGTGTAAGAAATTTGGAACAGAAGTTGCTTGTGTAAAGGTGGAGGAAGTAGAAAATGTAACAACTTTTCCTGAAAAATTATCTACTCAACCGAGATTAATCCAAGCGCCGATAACCCAAATTTTTTTAAACAAAATTAAACCCTTAAGGAATATTGGTGGGGCTGGGAGTTTAGTCGCTAGAAACTTACTTGAAAAAGCCGATAAGGCCGACAGCAGCCTCTACTCCCAAACTATGTCAATGTCGCTTAGATGTGCTAAATATAGCAATTTTGTTTTTGTTAACAATATATTATCTTTGAAGCAAAGAAGGGCTGCCCAACTGGACAAAAATTTTGAGTCTTACAATAATTTACGAGCCACCTATAATTTTGCTAGTAATCACCCTGAGATTTGTCAAACCATTATCTCAGAATTGTTACAAAACCTTTGCTTAGAAATGGTATCGCAAAAACTAAAGATCAGATATTACTTGCAGTCAATCAGGGCAAAATATAGTAAATCATTGGTACTAGACCAAGTACTTGAATTTTACAAAACTGAGTATGAAAAATTATTTTAAAAAATAATTTTTTACAAGTACTTGAACTATTATCTTTAAAGCATATATAAACAGCACAAGCTTAGTGTCAGCTAAAGCTAAGCGGTTTTGGTTAACTTAAATTAATGAGGTTCAAAATGAATTTTACACCATTGCATGATCGTGTTGCGATTAAACCTATGGATCAAGAAGAGAAAACTCTTGGAGGTATAATTATTCCTGATACTGCGAAAGAAAAACCTATGCAGGGAAAGGTTATTGCAGTTGGTAAAGGAGCTAAGGACAAAGACGGTAATATTATTCCTCTTGATGTAAAAGTAGGAGATAAAGTACTTTATGGTAAATGGGGTGGGACCGAAGTCAAAGTGAATGGACAGGAATTCATTATCATGAAAGAATCTGACATTATGGGAATAATAAATTAAGTAACTAATTTACAAGGAGTAATATATTATGGCTAAACAAATAAAATACGGTACAAAAGCTCGTGAAGAAATGATCAAAGGAGTAGATTTTCTAGCGAACGCAGTTAAGGTCACTTTAGGACCAAAAGGACGTCATGTTGCAATAGAACAGTCTTTTGGTGCGCCAAGGGTAACAAAAGACGGCGTTACGGTTGCTAAAGCTATTGAATTAAAGGATCCCGAACAGAATTTAGGTGCGCAATTAGTAAAATCTGTTGCAAGTAAAACAGCAGACGTAGCAGGTGATGGTACAACAACAGCTACTATCCTAACACAGGCGATAGTTAAAGAAGGTAACAAAGCAGTAGCTGCAGGATTTAACCCGATTGACCTTAAAAGGGGTATTGATATTGCAGTTGAAGAAGTGCTTGAATCAATTAAAAAATCCAGTAAACCTATCAGTAGCCACGAGGAAATAGCACAAGTGGGAACTATTTCTGCTAATGGAGATAAAGAAATAGGTGAGCAGATAGCCCTTGCTATGAAAAAAGTCGGTAAAGAAGGTGTTATAACTGTAGAAGAAGCTAAGAATTTTGGTTTTGAAGTGGATGTAGTAGAAGGTATGATGTTTGATAGGGGGTATCTCTCTCCATACTTTGTAACAAATTCTGAAAAGATGATGGTTGAGCTTGATAATCCTTACATCCTTATTTTCGAGAAAAAACTTTCTTCCTTGCAGCCAATGTTACCTGTTCTTGAAGCTGTTGTTCAGTCTTCCAGACCATTATTGATTATTGCTGAGGATGTGGAAGGTGAAGCACTTGCAGCATTAGTCGTTAACAAACTTCGTGGTGGGCTAAAAGTAGCTGCAGTAAAAGCTCCTGGGTTTGGGGATAGAAGAAAATCTATGCTTGAAGATATTGCAGTTCTAACTAATGGACAGTTAATCAGTGACGACCTTGGCATGAAACTTGATAATGTAACTCTTTCAATGTTAGGTAGTGCTAAAAAAGTCAAAATTTCTAAAGAAGACACTGTCATTGTTGAAGGTGCAGGTTCTAAGCTAGATATTGAATCAAGATGCGCACAGATCCGTAAACAAATAGAAGATACAACTTCTGATTATGATAAAGAAAAACTCCAAGAAAGATTAGCAAAACTTGTTGGTGGCGTTGCAGTTCTTAAAGTAGGAGGTGCTACTGAAATTGAAGTTAAAGAAAGAAAAGATCGTGTTGATGATGCTCTTCACGCAACTAGAGCTGCCGTAGAAGAAGGTATAGTTCCTGGTGGTGGAGTTACTTTATTCTATGCTGCTAGGGCGTTGGATGATTTAAAAGGAGCTAACGACGATCAACAAGCTGGTATAAACATAGTTAAAAAAGCTCTCCAGGCACCCGCAAGACAAATTGCTGAAAATTCAGGAGTAGACGGAGCTATTGTTGCTGGCAAACTAACTGACAGCAAATCAACTACTTTTGGTTTTAATGCCCAAGATATGGAATATGTTGATATGTTCAAAGCTGGTATTATCGACCCTACCAAAGTAGTTAGAACAGCTTTGCAAGATGCTGCCTCTGTTGCTTCGTTAATCATTACTACCGAATCTATCATTACTGCTGACCCTACTAATAAAGAGGATGCGCCAGCAGCTGGTGGTGGTATGGGCGGAATGGGTGGTATGGGCGGAATGGGCTTCTAGCCGCATTTATCCAACTTATTCTTAATAATAAAACAAAAACAAAAAGGAGATTGCTTTTTATAGAAGTAATCTCCTTTTTGTTTTCCCGATAATTAAACTAGAATAACGCCTAAAAACACTTTCTTACTTAACTAAGAAAGTAAAAGTTATATTATCAGTTTTACCTTTAAACATTGCATAAAACTCTAATTTTCTAATGGTATTAACAAAATTTAAATATGTACGATATATTTTTCAGCCGGTTAAATTATTATTGCACATATCAGAACCGGCTCAAAAAGCTTTAGGGCGTCTAAAAATTGTTAACTTAAGAGATTTGCTTTTTTACAAACCGATTACTTATAACCTTATTAGAATAAATCCAGATCTAACAAAAGTAAAAAATGGTGAGCTAATTCAAACAGAAGTAACAATAGATGATGTACTTCGTCCCTCTTCAAAACGATCCCCACTTAAAATTAAGGTTTCTAATACTACAGGCACTATTATTCTGTTTTTTTTTAGTAAAATTCACCCATTCATTTTTAGCAAATTAAGAATCGGTCAGGAATATATCATTACTGGTAAAGTAGAAATTTTTGACCGTTCTCTGCAAATAAGCCATCCGGAATTTATATTCAGACAAAATTTAACTACACCTGTAATGCCCCTGTTTATCCACTTACTTACGGTATCATTAACAAGCAACTATACGGTTATATCAGGGAAGCTATTAGCATTCTAGAAAATGCTATTAATACTAGAAATTTTTTTTCTCAGCAGCAACTGGAAGAAAAAAAATATATCGACGAGTTACTCAGCGAAATCAAAAATTTACACCTAATTGGCTATTCTGGAACAAATTATGATATTGAAAGAAATATAAGTTTGAATATACAAAAACTAGCAGAGAAAGAATTGTTTGCCAATCAGGCTTCATTAGTAAAAATTAAAACCGAGGAACAAAAGAGACATGGTAGGTCATTTCCTTCAAACCATGAGTTACATAAATTAGTTATAGAAAAGCTTGGTTTTGAATTAACCGAAGGTCAATTAAAGGCAATTAAGGAGATAGAAGCTGACCAATTAGCTGATATACAAATGATGCGTATGCTGCAAGGAGACGTGGGTTCTGGCAAAACACTAGTGGCCCTTCTGACAATGTTAAATGTCGTAAATTCAGGTACGCAAACAGTATTAATGGCTCCCACAGACTTGTTAAGTGCTCAGCACTATCAATTTTTCTGTAACGCTCTAGAGAACACCAATATTAAAGTGGAGTTACTAACAGGTAAAACTTCTCCAAAACAACAAATACAATAAAAAAAGATTTAGCTGACGGTAATATTGATATATTAATTGGCACTCATGCTTTATTTCAAAAAGGCGTAGAATTTAAGGATTTAGGATATATTATTATTGATGAGCAGCATAGATTTGGTGTTGAGCAAAGATTAGAATTAATTAAAAAAGCCTCTCGTCCTGATGTCCTTGTTATGACAGCTACCCCTATCCCACGCAGCTTAACTTTAACGATGTTCGGAGATATGAGTGTCTCGCAGCTTAAAACTAAACCCCGTAACCGCTTACCTATAATTACTTCAGCAATTTCTAGTGAAAAAAAATCTGAAGTGATTACTTCGCTAAATAAAAAATTACAAATAGGAGAGAAAATTTATTGGGTATGCCCTTTAATCGATCAATCAGATGAAATATTAAAAACAGCTTTTTCTGAAGAAGAAAATTCAAACCTTTCTTTATTTTCTGATGTAAATACCAGATTTATTGAATTAGATAAGGCATATCCAAACCAGGTTGCTATGCTCTTCACGGAAAAATGAAAGCCGCACTTAAGGATCAGGTAATGCAGGAATTTAAAAACGGTAAAGTTCGAATCTTGGTTGCAACAACTGTTATTGAAGTAGGTATTGATGTACCTGACAGCAATTTGATTATTATCGAAAATGCCGAAAAATTTGGTCTTGCCCAACTTCATCAACTAAGGGGCAGAGTAGGGCGAGGAAGCAAACAATCTTATTGTTTACTTATGTATAAATCCAAAAAAATTATCCAAATTTGCTAGGGAAAGGCTTAAAATCATGCGAGAAAGTAATGACGGTTTTTATATCGCGGAACAGGACCTGGTTCTAAGAGGCGGAGGGGAAATCCTAGGTACTAAACAGAGCGGTGAACCTGTTTTCTTTTTTGCAGATCTTGCCAGAGATTTAAAAATTTTACTACAAGCGAATAATCGTGTAAAATCGCTTAAAATAAATAATTTTATTGATTTTCAAATTACCTTATTTGCCAGAAATAACCAGGAACTGATAAAAAGTGAATAAAAATTGGAGCTTAATTTATATATTAAATTTTAGATTATAAAACTTAATATATTTTATCTTAAAGTTGAATTTTATAATTGACAAAACATTTTATTGCCTTTATTTTCCGATTTAAAAGTGAGTAAGTACTTCATGAATTAGAAAGTTTATGGCTAAGAAAGAAGAAGATTCTAAAAAGAAAGAAAAAATTGCTTTAGAAAAAAACCTTAAAGAGCAAGTAGAAATAGCGAAAGACTTAATAACTGGCACTGAAGTTTTCCTTAATACTATAAAAGGAATTCCACACGAATACGTGATGACATCAATAATAGTTGCTAATTCTATTACTGTTGTTGTGCGCCAGGGTATACTAGTCCACCCCTGCGCCAGGTGAGAGAAGTCCACTTTCAAAAGAAAAGAACAATGCTAATTTAGTTAATTTATTTGTTAACTAAATTAGAGTTTAAATTAAATTGAATGAGGAAATATAGTATGTCAACAATTAGAGAAGTGCTGTACCAGCACATCAAAGGTAACAGCCAAAGACAGATAGCCAGATCATTTGATCTATCGAGGGATACAATAAGAAAATATATTGAGTTAGCAAGACAAGAAAATCTCAGTATTTTAGCTAGTGATTCTGAATTAAACAGGATAGCAATCAAGGTTGAAGAAAAATTATATAAGAACGAACCTATACAGAAAGCATCTGCGATGATAATGCTTGCAGAATATAATGAGGCAATAGGGAACTGGCTAAAACAAAGAAGTATAACCCACACCCAAATTCGGCGTTTACTATTATCAGAAGGTGTGAAAGTAAGTAATCGGAGTATTAACCGATATATTCAAAAAGCTTTTCCTAAGCTACCCAAGAGTACTATTCATATAAAGACTGAACCGGGTCAAGAAGCTCAGGTAGATTTTGGTTATATTGGCAAGATTCAGGATGTTAATGGTAAAAATAGAAAACTTTATGCTTTTGTAATGACTCTGTCCCATAGTCGTTATCGTTACGTAGAGTTTGCTTTTTCACAGGACCAAGTTAGTTGGGCTCAGCTCCATGTAAATGCTTTCAACTTTTTTGGTGGTGTACCCAGTAGAGTAATATTGGATAATTTAAAAGCCGGGGTCATTAAACCTGATATTTATGACCATACTTTAAATGAGACTTATTCAGAATTATCAAGGTTTTATGGTTTTACAATAGATCCAACTAAAGTTTTTAAGCCGGAGCATAAAGGCAAAGTGGAGCGCTCTATTAGGATAGTTAGAGAACAACTTATAGCCGGTAAATCATATAGCAATATTATAGAGGCTAATATTGAAGCGATCAAGTGGTGTAAAAATGAAATATCACATAGAATATGTACTACAACAGGATCAAAGCCAATTGATACATTTTTATTGGAAGAAAAGGAATGTTTACTTCCTATACCGTCAGGTATTTTTGATATGCCGATTTGGACTACCTGCACAGTACAAAAAGATCACCATTTTATGGTCAAAGGTAATTTTTATTCGGTGCCAACAAAATATATCGGGGAAGAGGTTAGTATTCGTATTGGGCTAAAGACCGTTACAGCCTATTATAAACACCAGATCATAAAAACCCATCCGAGGAATTATAATAAAGGTCAATGGATTACCGACGAAAAAGATTACCCAAAATCTGCTTTATATTATTTAGAGAATAATCCTGAGAAATGTTTAAGTTGTGCTAAAGGCATAGATAATTCTACATACCAGGTAATAAGCAGAATTCTTGCATCAGGCGGTAGAATATCACTACGTAAAGTTCAAGGTATTTTAAGATTATCGCAGACACACGGTAATGACAGACTAGAAGCTGCATGTTTGCGAGCTGTGTCTTATGATAATTATACTTATGAGGCTATATCCAATATTTTAAAAAATAAACTGGATCAGTACTCTATTCCTAATATTGAAGGCGGCAAAGTGAAGAATATTAAGGCTAATGCTTAAATATAGCTCTGATATGGAGGCTAATTATGCCTAACTTGCAACTCGATAATTTGGTACAACAACTTAAGTTATCTGGAATATCTGATAGTTTGGATAGCAGGCTAAGGCAAGCCAGAGACGCTGCAATGCCATATGAAGAACTGCTTTTAATGCTATTCCAAGATGAGGTGGATAATAGAGATCAAAGCTCTCTGCAAAGAAGAGTTGTCCAAGCAAAATTTGAAGAAACAAAAACATTTGAAGGGTTTGATTTAAAACGATATTCACTCAAAATTAGACATGCAATTAATGACTTAATGACTGTAAAATTTATCAAAGAAAAGAACCATGTAATCATTATGGGGCCGGTAGGTACTGGTAAAACGCACTTATCTCAAGCTCTTGGAATGTTAGCTTGCCAGCGCAATAAAAAGGTAAAGTTTATAAGGAGCAACGAACTACTCAATGAATTTTATCGCTCTAGAGCCGATTTTACTTATGATGTCATTTTTAAGCGATACACAAAAGTTGATTTATTGATTTTAGATGACTTCGGCTTAAAAACTTTGTCAGCAGAACAATCATCTGACTTATATGATTTAATAGCGGCCGTGCATATAAATGCTAGTCTGATCATTACCACAAATAGGAAAATTGAAACATGGGCAGAAATATTTTTTGATCCTGTTATGGCTAACGTTGCTTTGGATAGAATAGTTAATAATTCGTATAGAGTAGTATTAGAGGGTGATTCTTACCGAAAAAATTTTACGCCAAAATTTAAAATGGAGGATGACAATATGATACAAAAAAGTTAGTATAAAGTGGACTTCTCATCTGGCGCAAGGGGTGAACTAAAATACCTGGCGCACAACAACAAGTTAGAGTAAACTATTAACTCAACAGCTACTCCGTTATTTCCAACATCCGATGCTACCATTGGCTATAAAGCTAATTATTTATGATAAGGGTGGGCTGCTAGTATAGTTTGCGATCTATATATTTGCTCAAGTAAAACAAGTTTAGCTAGCTGGTGGGGTAAGGTCATTTTTGAGAGACTTAATCTAATACTACCACTTTTAATAACTGACTCATCAAGACCAAAAGCTCCACCGATTATAATATCTATATTTTGTCCTATCATCATCTGGTTTTTAAACAACTTACTAAATTCTTGGCTGTTTAGTTGTTGGCCTTGCACATCCAGAACAATTTTATATGAATTACTATTTATTTGGTTATGGATTAATTTAGCCTCGTAAGCCTTAACTTGAATTTCCGATAATTTTTTAGTGTAAGTTAATTCTGTTTCTTTTAACTTCCATTTAATCATTTTGCAATAATGATCTGCGACTCCTCTGTATCCTGACAATAATTTGCCTATAGAAATAATATTAATTATCATTAAATAATGTACCTAATATAATTCTGCTATTGATCCGCCTTTTTGTGCATTCCATAATTGCTGGTATAACTTACCGTTAGTTTTTAATTCGTTATGGGTTCCGTCTTCAACTATGTGGCCATTATCAAATACCAAAATTCGATCCATATTAAGTAAAGTAGATAATCTGTGAGCAATAACTAGAACTGTCTTACCTTTCATAAGGGTCTTAAGTGATCTCTGGATTAGATTTTCAGTAAGATTATCTAGAGCACTTGTTGCTTCGTCAAGGATTAAGATAGGGGCATTTTTAAGTATAGCGCGGGCAATTATAATACGTTGCCTTTGCCCTCCTGATAAGTTATTACCTCTTTCGCCGCAAAGAGTATTATAACCCTCCGGTAATTTGGTTATAAAATCATATATATAAGCTGATTTTGCGGCCGCAACAACTTCTTCATATGTTGCATCTTCAGTCCCATATTTTATATTTTCAATAATCGTCCTATGGAATAAGATAGGTTCTTGCGGGATAATCGAAATATTTCGACGTAAACTATCTTGTGTTACCATCTTATTACTCCGGCCTTTAAATATTGAACTAACATTAGAGAAATGATATAATGATATTGTATCGAGAGTAATAACAAAATGTCTAATAAAAAATTATCACCAAGCGATCTCAAGATATTAAGAAAGAAAGCAGTGGAAGCAATAGTTATACATGGAATAAGCAAGAAACAAGCATCTATTACCTTTGGGTTTTCTAGGAGTTCTATATGGAAATATCTTAAAGAGTACAAAATTTATAAGGAAGAAAGCTTTCGCTATAAGAAGCTAGGAGTAAAGGTAGGAACAGGATCTAAAATCAGTAAAAATCAAGAAGAGGAATTAAAATCTAAAATTTTATCACATATACCTGATGAATTGGGAATGGATTATACGTTATGGAATAGTAAAGTGGTACAAGAATATATAGAATCCAATTACCTTTATCAGTATAACAGGCGTTCTATAAGAAAAATTATGAATAGATTGGGTTTTACGTCTCAAAAACCAATTAAATCAGCCTATCAACGTAATCCAGAGAAGATAAAAGAATGGTTAACAGTCACATATCCAGAAATCAAGTCTCGTGCAATGAAAGAAAGTGCTAGAATTTATTGGGGAGATGAAATGGGGATACAATCAACAGATAATCGAGGTAAAACATATGGTCTTAAAGGCAAGACCCCAGCAATCAAGAGAAGTGGCTCAAGATTTAAATGTAATATGCTAGCTGCTATTAGTCCGCAAGGGTTTATGAACTGGATGGTATTTGAAGATAATTTTACCAGCAAAAAGTGTATTGAATTTTTAGGTAGACTGATCAGACAAATTAAGCAGAAAATATTTTTGATATTAGATAATCATAGAGTGCATCACAGTAAAAAGGTAAAAGCTTATGTAGAAAGACATAAGGACAAGCTAGAATTGTTTTATTTACCATCATATTGTCCTGATATGAATCCACAAGAACTTGTAAACCAAGATGTCAAAGCTAACTCTAATAATTTTCGAGTACTAAAATCAGTAAAAGATTTAACAATTAATGTACGGTCCTATTTAACACAAATTCAGTTTAATGGTATAAAAATTCAAAATTATTTGCAAAAGAAAGAAATAGCTTATGCTACTATATAATATTCAATATTTAAAGGCTAGAGTAATAAAACTATTTTTTTCATTATTTTATGCATCTTAATTTTAATATTTCTTTACTTCTATAATTTTTGCAGCCGCAATAGCTATTTCTTTTCCACGGATTTTATCACCGGTTTCTGTATGGAATTCTAAGCAATTACCTTCAAAATCACCATACATATATCGTGCTTTAATTATCGATTCATCAATATATTCGGCATATGCCGCAATTGGCGTTTTACAACTCGCATCAAAGTACGCAAGAAATTCTCTTTCAGCCTCACTTAAATACCAGCTAGGTAAGTGATTAATTTTTTTGCAAATATCAGCCATTTTCTGATTATCAGACCTTTTTTCAATGGCAATAGCCCCTTGCCCAGCAGACGGAACCATAGTATCCACAGTTAAAGGAAAACAATATTTTTCATCAAATATTCCTAGCCTCTTAAGCCCTACACAAGCAAGTATTATTGCATCAGGAGCACCCTTACCTGAAAGCTTATCAAGCCTAGTCTGGATATTACCTCTACAAGGAATAATCTTAAGATCGGGATGGATTTTTTGGAGAATTACCTTCCTCCTCACAGAAGAAGTACCAATTACAGCTCCGTTAGGTAATTCATTTAATGATTTATATTTATATGAAACCAGGCAATCTCTTGGATCTTCTCTCTCTAAAACTGCAACTATCTCTAAGCCCGCAGGTAATATTCCCGGAACGTCTTTAAGTGAATGGACTGCAAGATCTACTTCCCCTGTAAGCAATTTTTCTTCTAATTCCTTTAAAAACAGGGCTTTACCGCCAATATCGTATAAATTCTTATCAGTTATTTTATCACCTGTAGTTATTACTTGTACTACTTCGCAATTTATATATGGAAAATATTTTTTTATTTTTTTGATAACTAAATCTGTTTGGATCAGAGCTAATTTACTTCTTCTTGTTGCAATTCTTATTAGCATCTAAATTAATCCAAACGGGCTTTTGACTGTCAAATTACGATTCTTTATTTCTGCATCACCACCAATAGTTATCGGATAATTACTGTCTAGATGCCCTATTCCTTGGGTTGTAAAAGCTGGTATAGTTAAATGGTCATTACAGAAATTTTTTATTGAAGGAATAATCTTATCATCAGAGTTAGCAAAATCACCAAAAACCAAAGCTTTTGCAGCAGAAAAAAGCCCTGCATTTTTCATTTGCAATAAGTAACGATGAATATGATAACCTTTTTCATTGATATCTTCTAAAAAAACTATTTTACCATTTGTATCGATAGTAAGTGTAGAGCCTATCAGATGGCAAATAACTGCGAGATTCCCTCCAGTAATTTTAGAAGTAATAACAGCATTATTTGCTTGCTCATTTAAAGGGTTAAGGGCAAATTTTATCTCCTTAGAGGATAATACCGAAATAATAGAATTAAGCATGTTAGCTTGTTTATCGATAAGAGCAGTTAAAACAGATCCATGGATTGCAGGCATTTTAAATTTTTGCCAAAATAGTAATAGTAAAACTGTTATATCACTAAATCCAATAATAATTTTTGGTTTGATTTCATCTGCTTTAAAATCTATAAAATCAAAAACTATTTCTGATGAGCCATATCCCCCACGAAAAGCCCAAATAATCTTGACTTTATGGTCAACTAGTGCACTTCTAAGTTCATAAATACGCTGTTTTTTAGAAGAAGCAAAATAATCTAAGCTCGCATCACTACATAAAATATTCTTATCGTATTTACATTTAAACCCTTGAGACTCAAGCAAATTAATTCCGGCAAGGAGTTTTTTCTTGCCATTTTGGCATCTGGATGAAGGAGCAATAACTGCTACTTCATCCTCTTCTCTATTAAATATTATCTTTGTCATTGAAAGTAGAAATTAATAAGAATCTACCCATGAAATATTACCGTCTTTGCGATAATAGACTACATTAATTCTATCAGTTTTAACATTTCTAAACATTAAAGCCGGTAAATCTTCAAGGTCCATTTTCATTACCGCTTGACCTACTGATAATTTTAAAATTTTTGTGGCTTTTTCAGCAACAATTACTGGATTATCCAAGTCTATTTCTTTTGTTTCATCATCCTCATCATCAATTTTAGTGGGCGAAATTACGTATTTAGTAGTAGTTGGGGTAATTTCTAAAACTTTCAGCTTGGTTGAATGATCCTTTAATTTGGATTTATATTTTCTAAGCTGCTTTTCAACTTTACTGAGCGCCGCATCAAAAGCAAAATAAACATCATCGGAGGAAGCATTGCTTTTAATAACCACATGTCTTCCTGTTCCGTCATTTACCACAATATCGCAGGAAAAATCATGGTTTTGTTTGTTAAAATGTACAGTTGCGCTTGGGGCATGGTCAAAATATTTTTTTATCGAGCCGGTTATTCTTTCTTTTACGTATTCCTGTAGAGATAAACCGATAGATAGATGTTGACCGGAAACTAAAACTTGCATACTAACTTTCCTCCTTTATAATTATTTTAGTTTAGTTAGATTAGTAACTTCTTTATTATTTAACTCCCAAGTAGATGTCAAGAACTGTTTTACTCGGATCAAAAGCGCGGTTATCATAAACCTCAAAATCAGCTAAATATGCTCTTTTACCTCCTAATTCTTCAGATTCCATTTTCCAGATATTTTGCCACATATCAATGCATACCTCCAGCATGATTCCAGGTTTACTTGTAAATTTTGTATAAGTTTGAGCCGGTATAGTAATAGCAGAAAATTGCTTTATTAAAGAATGATGCACAAAATTTACTTCTTCGCCAATAAAATAAGTATAATCACCGGTAAAATCACTTTCATAATCCGTATAAACACAATAAGTTGTTCCTAGATTTTTTTCTATTAGGAATTTTTTTGCCTAATGCTTGCTGGAAATATTTTTGTATAGTAGGAGCAATTTTAGCAGTTAATATATTGATTTCTGAGGCGTTATTAGTCCGGCATGAAATTCCAAGTAACTTTATTTCCGGTAACTCGGTAATAGTCTTTTGCATATTTTGCTTTTGTAATTTATGCTTGTTACAAGATAAAATGTAACAGTAATCGAATACAAATTCAATACAGGATTTGAGGTAAAAAATCTCGATTACCCCGCCATTTTTTAATTAATTGAGCTTTATTATAGGTGGCTGCCTGTTTTAGTGGTTTTTTATAAAATTCAAGCTTTTTATGGTTTAGTTTTATTGCTTCCTTAGTTATTTTAATAACAAAACTAGGTTCAATACCTGCAATATGACATATTTTCTGAAAATACTCGCTATTGCTAAATATCCATTTTTTTGCATCTTGTTCTATTATCTTAGCTCGAGTATCTTAGCTCGATGTTCATCAGAAATATTAGTAGCATCTATTATAGCCTGGGTAATTATAGCTTTATACAAAATTATTTCCGGTGATGGACTGTATTCTTTTAAACGTTCGAAAGGAGCTTGGAATTTCATGACATGATACATATTAATTTACTCAATTTATTTCTATAATTTATTTCTATTTTAAGTTGCTTAATTAATTTTATTCGTAAGTAAATGAAATTAAATTATTAACACAGATACTAACCTCGTTAACAATTTATTATTAATATAACAAGTTTTTTAGCCTAACTAAGCTTTCTTTTAGTTTAAAAACTAAAAAATAGTTTTTTTTATAAAAAGAGTAACGAAATAGAGATACTAGCTGTTAAACTCTAGTATTTATCAGGGATAAAACAGTATGAGCAATATAATCCATACAAACTTAAGAATCAACTTTAGGTTGATTAAAAATCAAAACACTAACAAAAATTAAACCTTTAAAAAAGCGATAATACAAATCTCAAAAGATATAACTTAAAACTAATTGTATTGCTTAAAAACTAGATTAGACAACAATAACCGGATTAATATGGTATGATCAGTATTTAAATAATTATATTTAATTAAGAGGTCTGTTATGCATTATTTTTCACCCGACTCAAGTGATTTGTACAGTTTTATCGAAGCCGCGAAAATGAATTTTTCTCCTCTTCTCTCCTCGTTAATATCAATACAAAACTTATTCGAGGATTCTTGCAATCCCGCTTATCACAACTATTTCAGTTTAGTCACTAGAGCAAGCCTCGAAATGGCAGAAAGGCTAACCCGAGATTATAAAAAACCACAATTTGGTATTACTAGCTGTGAGATCGACGGTAAACATCAACCCGTTAAAAAGAATGTTGTATTAAAGGGGCCATTTTGCCATTTGCTACATTTTGAAAAAACAAACTATAATAAACATCAGCCAAAATTACTGATTGTTGCTCCTATGTCCGGGTCACCATGCCACTTTGCTTCGTGAAACTGTCCAGGATACGCTACCGTATTTTGACGTATATATTACAGATTGGATTGATGCCAAGCAAATACCGATAACAGACGGCAGTTTTGATCTGGATGATTTTATAGATTACGTAATAAATTATATTAAGTTTTTGGGATATAACATTCACGTTATGGCCGTTTGCCAGCCGACAGTTCCTGTTTTAGCGGCCACCGCCATGATGTCTGAAGATAATCCCACCCGTGTCCCTAAATCCATGATTCTAATTGGAGGACCAATAGATGCAAGAAAGAACCCTACTCAACCCAACAATTTTGCAACGGACAAAAGCTTGGTTTGGTTTGATAGAGTATTAGTTACTAACGTGCTGGAAAACTACCCGGGTTATAGAAGAAGAGTTTATCCGAGCTTTTTCCAACTTGCCAGCTTTATTAGCATGAATCTTGAAAGGCACATAAACTCCCACATAGAGCTGTTTAATGATCTAGTAAACCAGGATTACTGAAAAGGTAGAAAAACATAAAAAATTCTATAATGAATATTTATCAGTTATGGATCTACCGGCTGAGTTTTACCTGCAAACCATTAAGGAAGTATTTCATGATTTTTCTCTAGCAAAAGGGAAACTTATTTCCCGCGGAAGAAGAGTAAACTTGGATTTTATAACTAATTCCGCTCTTATGGGTATAGAAGGAGAAAACGACGACATAGCCAGCAGTAGGTCAAACAAAAGCAGCTCTTAGCCTCTGCAAAAATATCCCAGACAGTAAAAAAAGCTATCATTTACAAAAAGGTGTCGGACATTACGGGTCATTTAGTGGTAGCAAGTTTAAAGCTGGTATAGTTCCAAAAATAAAAGAATTTGTTTACGCCAACGACTAAAAAGTATATGCTGTGCATTAATTTTAAGAAGATTTAAGATAGGTATTATTACATAAAATGAATGCATCATCTACAGCTAAAAACCTCGAGCATGTTGTTACAACCGCAAACAATGCAGATTTATCCCTAATCAACTTAGTTCTTTCTGCAGACCTAATCGGTAAATTGGTAATAATTATATTAGTTTTTGCTTCAATTTGGTCGTGGGGCATTATTGTGAATAAACTTAAAAGTTTTTCTGGTATAAGATCGAGAATGTCCGATTTTGAAAATTTATTTTGGTCAGGGCAAGTACTAGATGATCTGTACGAACAAGTCAAAAAATCTATGGATAATCCATTATCCTGCGTATTTGTAAACGCTTTAAATGAATGTAAAAAACATAAATCTATAAGCTCAGTTAAATCAGATTCTTTAAAAATCGGTTATAAAGAAAGAGTTATACAAGCAATGTATTTAGCGAAAAACAGAGAAATGGAACGTTTAGAAAGCAGGCTAAATTTTCTTGCGACAGTCAGCTCTGCAGCTCCTTTTATTGGATTGTTTGGTACTGTATGGGGTATAATGCATAGTTTCCAGTCGATTGCTGCTTCAAAAAATACTACCTTGGCAGTAGTAGCCCCAGGTATAGCAGAAGCACTCCTAGCTACTGCTATAGGCCTTTTTGCTGCTATTCCTGCTGTTATATTTTATAATTTTCTTGCCTCCTCAGTAGATAATATCCATAACAGGGTAGATGATTTCATAGGCGAATTAACCGCACTACTCACCAGAGCAATTGATGAAGAAAAAATGTAATTATGGCAATAAATATTTCTAAAAACAATAGCAGACGGGGAAGAGGCAGGTTAATGAGTGAAATAAACGTTACCCCCATGGTAGATGTTATGCTCGTCCTGCTAATTATTTTTATGGTTACTTCCCCTATGCTCGTAGCAGGGGTAGAAGTAGATTTGCCTGAAACTAAATCGAGTCCGATATCCGGTCAGGATATACCTCTGGTCATAACCATTAACAAAGAAGGAGATATATTTATTACGGAAACGAAAACCCCATTTTCGGAACTTGTAATAAAACTTAAAAGTATTACTAAAGAAAAAAAAGATACAAGGATCTTTGTTAAAGGAGATAAAAACGTTTCTTACGGCAAGATTGTTGAAACAATAGCTGAAATACATAATGCAGGATTTACCAAAGTGGCATTAATTTCGGATATAAAGCACAAGTAAATGAAGAATCAGGAGCAAAAAGCTTTTCAAAAAGATTTAGTCATTTCTCTGGTACTACATTTAATTTTTATTGGAGTATTTATTTACGGTATACCTTCAATATTTAAAAAAGCACCGGAAGAACAGAACTTTATAACTTTTGAAATGCTGACGGTATCGGATATCACTCACGTAAGAGATCAAGGTGTTAAAACACCTGAACCAAAAGAAATTAAAAAATCTCAGAAAATTGAGAAATCGGCTTCCTCACCAAAAGAAAATTTAGAGCAAAAAGAAGATTCTCCAAAACAGGAAGAGCCAAAATCGGTAGAAAAAAAAACAGAAACACCGAAAGAAGAGAAAATGACACCTTCAAAAAAAGCTGAAATTATACCGGAGAAAAAAAAGGAAGAAGAAGCCCCGAAAAAAGAAGAGCCAAAACCGGTAAAAAAGAAGCCAGAAACCCTAAAAAAAGAAGATAAAAAGAAGCCAGCTCCAATAAAAAAAGAGGTTAAGCAACCGCAAGCAAAAAAAGAAGAAACTACTAAAAAAACACCTAAAAAACAAGAAGATATAATGGATTCATTACTAGCAAATCTTGAAAAAGAATCAGAGGGTACTGAACGAAGGTCTCCGAATAGAACTCCTCCAAGCCCACCAAATGAAGGTAAGTTTGCAAAAGGTAATAACGCTGACGAAGATGCGCCTTTGTCAATTACAGAAGAAATGCTTATAAAACAGCAAATTATCAAGCATTGGGATAAACCTGCGGGAATTGATGGTATAGAAGTAATATTTCATGTAAAATTAGATGTAGAAGGCAACGTGACCATAATCCAAGTAAGTGGATTAACAGGAGACAAACAACTACAAGTTCTTGTTGAAGAAACTGGTCGAAGAGCAGTAAAAAAAGCTAGCCCGATAAAGAATTTGCGTCCCGAGCGTTATAATGTTTGGAAAGAATTTAAATTACGTTTTGATCCAAGTAGCATGATGTGATAAAGATGTTATGGATGCTTATATTTACCTATCTTGCTATAATCTCAGGCCTTTGCATAAAGGTTTACTTAAGCAAAATCTTATAGTAAGTTATGCAGCAAAATTTTATATCTTTAGGAGATAAAATATGATCAAAACCTTTTGGAATTTAATTTGTTTGGCTATATTTTTTGCCACCCCTAATATTTTTGCTATCACAACCATAGACATAACAGAAGGTAATATTGACCCTATACCTATTGCCATAAATGAATTTTCTGGTCATAACCACGCTGATGTAAAAAGTGCCGAGAATATAGTAAAAGTTATTAAAAACGATCTGTATAATTGTGGGGTGTTTCGCCCTATTTCTAATGCTGCCTTTATAGAAAACAAAACAGGAGTGAGTCATAAACCTTTGTTTGCCGCCTGGCAGCAGATAAATGCGAACTTATTAGTTAACGGTGAGGTTCAAAGGCTTGACTCTGGTAAGCTAAAGGTAAAATTCATTCTCTGGGATACCATACTTGAAACTCAATTAGTGTCTGAAACCTTAGAACTTTCTGAAGCGATTTGGCGTAGGGGAGCACATAAAATTGCTGATAAAATATACAAAAAAATAACTGGGTATGATGGATATTTTGATACCAGAATTGTTTATGTATCAGAAAAAGGCCCTTATACAAAAAGGATAAAGAGAATAGCAATAATGGATCAGGACGGCGAGAATCATCGATATCTTACTGATGGTTCAACCCTCGTTTTAACGCCTCGGTTCTCCCCCGACGGTAAAAAAATATTATATTTATCGTACAAAAATAGGATTCCACAAGTTTTTATGCTTGATTTAGCAAGCGGTAAAAGTTCTTTGCTTGGTAATTTTCCAGGAATGTCATTCGCTCCCCATTTTGCGCCTGACGGGAGAACTGCACTGATTTCAATTGCTCAAAATGGTAGAACTCATATATATGAAATTGATTTGGTTACTAAAAAGAAAACTCAGCTAACGCATGGTGCTAGTATTTTTACCTCTCCTAGTTATTCTCCTGATGGAAAAGAAATATTATTCCAGTCTGATAAAGACGGCTTACGACAAATATATATTATGGACAGAAATGGCTCAAATATCAGGAGGATCAGCAGCAGCGGATCTTATGCAGAACCAAGCTGGTCAGTTAATAATTATATAGCTTTTACCAGAGTAAGTAGAGATTTTGGCTTTACTATAGGAGTCATGAAGTATAACCCAACATCTACCTATAGTAATGAGCGATTGATTGCTAGCGGTTATCTTGTAGAGAGCCCATGCTGGGCACCAAACGGACGGGTAATATTATTTACTAAAGGAAGCAAGCCTACTGGCCATAAAACAAGTGGTTTAAGTAGGTTACATACTATTGATTTTACCGGTTATAATGAAAGAGTACTGCCGACACCTTATGACGCTTCTGATCCTGATTGGTCAAAACCAAGATTATAGAAACTGTTTTTAACTTGCAATTACTGGCTATGTTCTGGAAAAGGGGATAAAGTATGGTGGTTTTAGCGCAGTTCCTATGCTCTATTTGATAAATTGGCGGAACTAGCAATAATTTACTGAAAATAGATGATAAAATAATTATAATAAATTGATTTATTACCTATTTTCGCTTTTATGAAAAATTTTCTATTTTTAACCCTACTATTATTAGTATTTCAGCAGAGTACGTTAGCTAGTTCACATCCCCAGCAGAAGGTTAGTATTATACCGGAAAAATTAACTACAGCCGAATTCTACGAAAAATACACGGCAATCGGACAAGCTAAACTTGCAAACAGCAAGGATTACTTTGCGAAAGTAAAAGGAAAAGTTGATTTCATATCTAACATGCAAGCTGCTAAAATAGCAAAAGGTGATATAGTAATAATTATAGATAAAGAAATTGCAGAAAAATTAAAATCACAAGCTGAAGCAAATTTATACCTTGCAGAATCAACCCACAACCGCAACTTATCACTTTTGAGAAAAAACATCATCAATATAGAAGAAATCAATAAATCAAAAGCATCGTTGGAGCAAGCTAGAAGTGAATACGCAAAAGCTCTAAAAACCTATGATGATATGGTAATTAAAACCATGGAAGATGGTTATGTAGGGGTAATTAGAGCCAATATAGCCGATGAAGTAAAAGAAGGTGATTATTTATTTAGTCTTATAACAAAAAGTGACTTTTATATATTTGTTGAACTTCCAGAAATATTGCGTGGCAGAATATTAACTTCGGATGCAGTTAGTGCTCATGGAACAAGTGATGAAATTATACCTGGCAAAATTCTAGCTATATCAGATTATTTATCTAATAACGGCGCTATTACTGCTAAATTTGAATTTCCTTATAGCGATAATTTGCTACACGGCGCATTTGTAGAAACTGATATAATTTTCAATAAGCATCAAGCCCTTGCTTTACCTGAAAAAGCTGTTTTAAAAAATAATCAGGGAGATTTTGTTTATGTAATTACTCCAGAAAACAAAGTTAAACAAGTATTTGTAACTTTAGGAGTAAGGACAAACAACATGATAGAGCTATTATCAAATGAATTAAAGGAAGGAGATATGATAGTTCTCGATGGTTTAACCAAAGTATATGATGGTGCAGAAGTAGTAGTTAATAGCAAGACTGAACCTTCTGGAACTTGAAGGCCTAATTTATTGTATAAAAAATAATGACACTCCCTGCTCTTTGTATAAAAAGACCTGTTTTTACAATCGTCCTTAGTCTTATAGTTATGGCTTTGGGAGGAGTATTCTACACCAAATTGCAAATAAGAGGTACACCGAATATTGCTCCTCCCATAATTTCAATAAGTGCTAAGTATTCTGGAGCTGATGCACTTTATATGGAAAAACAAATTACTACAAGGATGGAGAAAGAGCTAAAAACTCTAAAAAATCTAGATTTTATGTCTTCCGAGAGTAAAGTTGGAGAAAGCAATATAACACTTTCATTTAAATTAGATACGGATATTGAAATTGCTTTAAATGACGTAAGATCTAAAATTTCTGATTTAAATTATATTTTTCCCGACGATATGAAACAGCCATCTGTAGCTAAGCTTGACTCAGATAGCTGGCCGAGCCTTTGGATAAGTATTAATAGCGATAGGCACGATAATCTTGAACTCACAAAAATCGCTGATGATCAGATCAAATCAGAACTTGAAAAACTACCTACTGTGGGTAATTCAATTATCTTTGGTGGCAGATATTACACCATGCGGATAGAACCTTATAACAGCAAGTTATTTGCCCATAAAATATCCCCTTTTGAAATAGAGCAGGCTATTACGAACCAGAACAAAGATTATCCGGCCGGCACTATTAAATCGGATATAAGAAATTTTACGCTACGATTAAACGCATCATTAAATAATCCAAAGGAATTTGAAAATATAATTATAAAAAAATATGAGGATGGAACTATAATCAAACTCGGAGATATAGCAAGAATTGCCTTAGAACCCCTAGAGGATGAGGTAATTTTAAGATATAACGGCAAAAGATCAATGGCCGTGGGGTTAATTAAACAATCAACAGCCAATATCATAGAATTATCAGATAGTGTAAGGAAAGAGCTTATTAAAATACAAGCTAACTTACCTGCTGGAGTACAAGTAGAAATAGCCCATGATGCAGCAATTCCTGTTAAAGAATCAATCAGAGAAGTATTTTTTACAATATTTGAAGCTATTGCCTTAGTTGGTTTTGTAACCTATATTTTTCTAGCTTCCGCCAAAATAACTCTTATTCCACTTGTTACTATTCCTATTTCTTTAGTTGGAACTTTTACGACAATGTATTTTTTAGGGTTTTCCATTAATACCTTTACATTACTTGCTATGATTTTAGCAATAGGCCTTGTAGTTGATGATGCAATCGTAATGTTAGAAAACATTTTCCGACATAGTCATGAACTTGGCAAATCCCCAATACAAGCAGCATATGATGCTTCCAGTGAGATTGGTTTTGCCGTAATTGCTATGACTATTACTCTTGCTTCTGTTTTTTTACCAATAGGTTTTATTGAAGGTTTTCTTGGTAAGTTATTTGTAGAATTTGCGTGGACACTAGCATTTTGTGTATTATTTTCCGGTTTTGTAGCCCTTACCCTAACACCGATGATGACTAGCAGAATGATTGCAAAATCCGAAGCCCCAAAACCAAAAATATTACAAACTTTTGACCTGTATTTAAATAAGGTTCAAAATTTTTATATAGATAATCTAATATTAGCAATACAAAATAAAAAGAAATTTTTTGCTATCTGCTTTACCTCAGCAGTAATTTTAATAGTCAGCTTCAAATACGTTGGTAAAACTTTTGTACCTGAAGAAGATCAAGCTTTCTTACAAGTTATATTTTCAGGACCGGAAGGGTCCAGTGTTGCTGAATCAGAAAAAACTGTTCTCCAAGCCGAAGAAATAATGAAAAAAGATAAAGATATATTTTGTTTTTTTGCTGTTATTGGTTGGGGAGGAGGTGAAAATACCATGGCTTTTATACCTTTACAGGAATGGAATAAAAGAAAAAGGTCACATCTTGATATTAAGGAAGATTTAAACAGAAAATTTTCTGAAATAGCCGGAATGTCAATATTTGCTATTAGTCCCAGATCACTAGGTACTGGCGGTTCAGATAAAATGGTTGAATTTAACTTACAAAGTTCTCTTGAGTATGAAGAACTTGACGTGTTATCAAATCAATTCATCGATAAAATGAAAAAAAATCTTTTATTTCAAAACGTAGAGAGAGATTTCAAATCTTCCGCTCCGACGTTAGATGTCATAGTTAATCGTGAAAAAGCTTATAGATATGGAACAAGTCTTGAAACGATTGGTAAAACCGTACAATACTTAATAGCCGGAAGAACCGTCGGAGATTTTAGAATGGGTAATGATATATACGATGTAATTCTAAAATACTCTGATTCTGAAAGAAGCAGCCCCGAAGGTTTAAATAGAATCCTTATCAAAACCGATAATAATAATACTCTCCCTCTCCAGTCCGTAGCAGATATAGTGGAAAAAATCACTGTTAAGGAGTATAAACATTATAATACGGCAAAATCTATTACTATTACCTCCGACTTATCGCCTAATAAAACTTTAGCTGACGCCGTCAAAGCGATAGAATCAATTGCAGCAGAATTGTTAAATAAGAATAATACTAAACTAGAGTATCTTGGTGAAATAAAGCAAATGAACGAATCTTCTGGTGGGATTCCTGTTACCTTCCTTTTCGCTTTGATTTTCATATTTTTAGTTTTAGCTGCACAATTTGAAAGCTTTGCTGATTCATTATTAATTTTAATGGCTGTCCCATTTTCAATGACTGGCGGTGTTCTTGCCTTACTATTATTTAACAACACTATCAACATGTATAGTAACATTGGGTTAGTTACTCTTATTGGTTTAGTTACTAAAAACGCTATTATGCTTGTTGAATTTACTAATCAATTACGCCATCAAGGAATGAAAATTACTGAAGCTGTAGTAAAATCAGCAAAGCTGCGTCTTCGTCCAATCTTAATGACAAGTATAGCAACTATTTTTGGCGCTTTACCTTTAGTTTTAGCAAATGGTGCAGGAGCCGAATCACGTAATTCTATTGGTCTTGTAATTGTTGGAGGAATGGTAATCGGCACTTTATTTACAATATTTGTAATACCTGTATTATATCAAACATTTAAGAAAGAAAAATCTTTAGTAGACTAAATCAAGTTATGAAAATATTAGGTATTGATCCAGCTCTCTCTTCTCTAGGATGGGGTATAATAAAGCTAAATCACCCAAAAATTAACTATATAGCAAGTGGCCTGATAAAAACTACCCCTACTGAATTAATGTATAAAAGACTTTCTTATATTACAAATGCAGTTCAGAGCATTATTGAACTTCATGACCCGGATTTAATAGCTATGGAAGAAACATTTATTAATATGAACGCAAGCTCCTCTCTAAAACTTGGTTACGTCAGGGGTGCGCTTATGTCTTTAATAGGAAAGTTCGATAAGCCTTATTTTGAGTATAAACCTAATTTAATAAAAAAAACAGTAGTCGGAGTCGGTCCACGCTGAAAAGGACCAAGTAACACGTATGATCAAGCTCATAATATCCGGAACTCCCGATCTTAAAAATTCTGATGAAACAGATGCCCTAGCAGTAGCCTATACGTGCTCCGTTTTTGCTAGATAATTTTAAACACCCCCTACTTAATCCCCTTGTATATGACTTTTAGGTTTTATTAAACTTAAAAAATGCAAAGAAAATGGTATACAAAATCCTATAAATAACCATTTTAACTGCGATAAAAATAACGAATCTGTTTTCAAAAGAAGAAAGATTTGATTAACTAGCAGAAATGTAGTAACACAAAAAATTGTTGCTATTACTTTAATATTATTGCTAATTGAAGCTTGTTTATTTCTAAAGCAGTATTCGGAAGGTATAACACCTATTAGAGAATAATATGCCAGCCAGGAATATTCTTTAATTTCATTTAATAAACAGATATAAACCATTAATAATGTACTAAAAAGCAGTATAATTAGCGATAAAATACTTTCTCCAAAACTTTTTAAAAACCAACTATACAAAAAAATTAACAATAATCCGGCAAATACTGCCCCAAAAATATCAAAATAATTATGGTAACCTAAATGTACTAAACCTGCGCTAATCCCAATTAACAACATGGTTATCATTACCTTAATAATAAGTTTATTTAGTGATTTGAATAACCATCCATATAAAACTATAGAAGATTGCATGTGCCCACTTGGGAAAGCAAACCCTTCTTTCCCTAAACTTGGCGCTAACGGAACCTGAAAAGTAATTTTGAGAGCTAAATTAAGTAACATACTTGTTAACAATAAACAAATTCCATGAAAAAACACTTTTCTATCAATCCATATATAACCTATGATAATTAAAGGAATAATTATGGTATCATGGCTAAAGTTTAGAAAGAAGCGAGAGACATTATCCAACATTATGATTTGCTTATAAATTCCATACATTCAGAAAAAACTGCTTAAATCAAAAATATTGCAGCGAAATAATTTAATCAAGTAAAGGTTTTCTCCTTATAAGGTATCTTAAATTTATTACATTATTCAAACAGTATTTTTAAATTTAAACACCGTAACTTTATTGCTAAGGGATTTAATACGCATTAATTTTTATAAATATTTGTTGATTATAAAAAAGAAAAATACTATAGGTTAAAAAATTTAAGCTATTACTACAAAATATAAAAACAAACCATGATAACCAAATTCACTTAGAATTAATTAAAATACTTGAGGAGCATAATGCATCTTTAAAGCAAAGAGCCTCTGACGATATAGAGGCAGCAAAAAAATTTGCATCAGAAAGTATTGAGAGCTATAAGAAAATTTGGCAAGGGTACTATCCTGGAATGTCACCCAGAAGAGTGGCCTGCTAAACTCGAGGAAGAAAGGCAAAAGATCGAAAACGAGTTAAAAGACAAAATTCATAAAATCAACCAAGAACTAGAAGAGCAAATACAACGAGCGTATGAAGCACACGAAAAAGCTATACACGAACAAGAAGAACTTCAAAAAAGTTTGCTAAAGTCTAAAGAACAATTTCAAGAAAGCTCTCTAAAGTTACAAGAAAGTTTATTGGACATTGAAATTAACAACCAAATTTCTCTGGCAGGCTGACAAAAAACATTTTTTGTTAAAACTTTTTTGTCTTAAATAAATAGTTGGGGTCGTTTTGATAAAGATACAGAAGCTTATATAGAAAAACAATTAGGAGATTATGCTAAAGAAATTGGTAACTGGAAGGATTTAGGAGTAGTTACAGAATATGTAGTTAAAAACTGCCAAAAAGAACTGAAGTCAATTTTTACAAAACAGCTACTTACTGATGAAGAAGAAGCTACAGCTTTTACCCATTTAAAAAAATATGGTTATCAATTCATGACAGAATACGAGCCTTTATTAAGCTTTGATTCATCAGAAAAAATAGCCCCAACTATTAAAAATTACTTAGTTACTCATATATTGGTCAACCCCCTGGATTAACCCGAGATACTTTAAAAAATAAATTAATAAGGGATTTAACAAAAATTATTAAAGTGGATCCTAATATAAAATTATTACTAAATGTAAGTCCCCAACACGGTAATATTTACATATACGGCAAGAAACTATCAGAAATTATGGAACACATAGCTTTGCACAAGATTTTGATGGATATTATGAGAAAGCACCTAGTAAAAAAGTAGGTTATATAGTAGTTAGCAAAGCATCCTCATATATAGAAGATATGGAGAGTGATTTTGTTGATGTTTTTGTTCATGAACGCGTTCATCAAGCAATGCAAATCCATTTTCACAATTTCTGTAAACCTTATAAAGCTGTTGATCAACTAGCTCAAACAAGTTTCAGCCAAGTAATGTGCCGCTTAAAGGCATCATACTCTTCAAGAATTGAAGCAATAAAAGCAAAAGTTATAACTTTGGATTTGTTACTCTAGCCCTTAAATATTGAACATTATATAGTAGCATAAGCTATTTCTTTCTTTTTGAGTCTGTCATATAGTTTGTGTGAGTTGCAAAAGGATATAGTAGAAAATACTATAAAAAAGCAACTTAAATACAGAGGAAAAAATGGCTAGAAAATTAGCAGAAAAAGAAGTAGATATAAATACTAAATTAGTTGAAGAATTACTATCAAAAGCAGATCCATCTGAATTATTTGGTCGCGGGTGGATTATTTAATAAACTTAAAAAGCAAATAGTAGAGAGAATTCTTGAAAGTGAATTAGAACACGATCTAGGTTATTCTAAACATAGTAAGATAATCAAGAGCGATAATAATCGTCGCAACGGCAGTTATGAAAAAACGATTATAGATGACGACGGTCATCAGATTACCGTAGATGTTTCAAGGGGACAGGGAAGGAGAATTTGAACCTCAATTGATTCCTGAAGGAGTTAGGAGATTTAGTGGTTTTGATGATAAAGTGATTTCACTATATGCAAGAGGGATGACTGTCAGTGAGATACAGGGCCATTTAGAGGAGATATACCAGACCAATATTTCCAAGGACCTTATATCAACTGTCACTGACTGAGTAATAGAAGAAGTTACTACATGGCAAAACAGGTTCCTAGACGATGTATATCCAACATTATATTTGGATTGCATACACGTTAAAGCAAGGGATAATCATACAGTAATTAACAAAGCGGTATATCTTGCAATAGGTGTTAACATGGAAGGAAAAAAGGAATTACTGGGGATCTGGGTCGGTAAAAATGAAGGTTCCAAGTTTTGGATGCAGGTTGTAACTGAGCTAAAGAACAGAGGGATAAAACAGATATATGTAGCATGCGTTGATGGATTAAAAGGCTTTCCTGAAGCCATAAATAGCATTTATCCTAATACGATTGTACAACTCTGTATAGTACATATGGCGAGGAATTCTGTAAAATATGTTTCTTATAAGGATTTAAAAGCGGTCACAGCGGATCTTAAAAGGATTTACACTGCAAACAGCGAAGAAATATGATATCTGGAGCTAAAATCGTTTGCTGCTAAATGGGATAATAAATATCCTGTGATCTCTGATATTTGGCAAAGGAATTGGAGCGGGATTATTCCTCTTTTTGCTTTTCCTGATAAGATTAGGCGGGTAATTTATACTACCAATGCAATAGAATCGATAAATCGTCAAATCAGAAAAATCATCAACAATAAAAGGGTTTTTCCAGATGATAAGTCTATTTTAAAAATCGTATTTTTGGCTCTAAAAAATGCTGCTAAAAAATGGACCATGCCGATTAAAAATTGGTCTTTGGCATTGAATCAATTTGAAATTTTATGCGGGGATTTTAGGCATGATTTACTGGAATTAAAAAATACAACAACTTACACAAAATAAATGATTGACTCGTTCGATAAGAAAAGTGCTAAAATTATGGCCTTTAAATTTCTGGCGGAACAGTTTACAAATATTGTATAATTTACCTATTTGTCTTTGTTCAGTAAAATTATCGTCAATTATTTGTGTTATATCATTAATATGTTGAGTAAATCTATTATGCTTGGCAATTAACTGTTTTAATTTTTTTGTTTCATCACAGATTATCAAAGGATGCAAAATTAGGCTTATAAAATCCGGTAAAAAGAATTCTTGGCAAATATTTTTAGCTATTTCTAGCACCAGGCCGGTTAAGGGTAGGTTTAAAATGTCTTCTCCAAGCAAATCAGAGAAATTTAGTCCGTATTTATCAAATTTAGCAATAAAATAATTTTTTATTTTATCGTTAGAAATTAGGACTGCAATTTTACCATTAGGGTTTCCTAATAATGTTTCATGGCATGTTGCTGCAACGTACTCTGCTTCTAGGAATATACTATCAAATTCTACATATTGTATGTTATTTATGTAATTCGTAGATGCATTTTTAATTAGCAAGTTATCTAATATTGAAGGTGCACTTATTTTACCTAAGTATGGCACATTTGGAAGTTCTACTGCTAAGTGTTTTAGTAATTTACCTATATTGTATGAAGGCTCTTCAGGAAGTAGTTTAGTTAATTCCGATTGGTTCGGTACAACAAATGGTGGCAAGATAATATAACCCTTCTGAGCGGGCTGTTAAGTCGCTCAGATACTAGTAGGTGAAAGTCCTACCTCGGCAATTAGTGGTTTGGCCGAGTAGCTATGGCGTACGTATGGATAGTGATTGAAATGCGGAAGCAACGCTGACTAACGTGTCCCCAGACCCAAACCGTGGGAACGAGCAAATATACAGACCGTAACGAGAGTGAACCTTAGTAAGTCTCGTAAATGTTAGTCACACAAATATGTTAGGAGAGTGTGATGTAGGGTGATTCCGCTGAGCCTTTAGAATGGGGGCGAAAGCCAGTGTTTACTAATGGATTAACCATTAACTGAAGTTAGTATAGGAATTCGGGATATAGAGGATGGTATGTATAGAAAGTATTTGAGGGAAACAGTCGAGACCTCACCCTGTCGCAGATAACTCACTGCGTAACGGAAAGTATAAGGCCGCCCGCTGAAATCTGGAAGAAAGCAGGAATGAGGAGTCGGAGGAGTTCATAGTACCAGCAATGTATAAGACAACAAAACTTATACTAGGGAAGGGGCTCTACTTTAACTATGTTTATAATGAAAGAGGTATTAAGTGATTGCGAAAGCTATAAACACTCAAGAAAATATACGGGTACTTCAGCGTAAACTTTACCAAGCTGCCAAAGTTAATCCAAGACGCAAATTTGGTGTGCTTTATGACAAGATGTATAGGCAAGATATTCTTATGCAATCTTGGAAGAAAGTAAAAGCGAATAAGGGAACACCAGGGGTAGATGAACAATCCATATCTTATATAGAAGAAGATATTGGAGTGGACGTCTTTCTAAACGAAATTAAGGATAGCTTAATAAGTAAAACTTATAAGCCTGCCCCAGTAAAAAGGGTATATATCCTTAAATCTAATGGGAAACAAAGACCCATAGGTATACCTACAATTGCAGATCGTGTAGTGCAAACATGTATGAAACTAGTTATTGAACCAATATTCGAAGCGGATTTTAAAGACTTCTCATATGGGTTTAGACCTAAGCGAAGTGCACATATGGCTCATAGAGAGATATATAAATATCTCAACTATGGATGCAGATATGTCATTGATGCAGATGTAAGTAACTATTTCGATACTATAACTCATGACATACTTTTGAAGGCAATCAACAATAGAATTACTGATAACTCTATTGTTAGATTGATAAAACTCTGGTTGAAGGCGGGTGTAATGGAAGATATGCAAATTAGAAAGCAAATAACGGGTACGCCGCAAGGTGGAGTTATTTCTCCGCTACTTGCAAACCTTTATTTACACTATCTGGATACAGCTTGGGAAGAAAAGGGGTTTAATAAGAAAGGGCATGACGCACATATTGTTCGCTATGCAGATGATTTTGTGGTGCTGTGCTCAAGAAGCCCCGATAAATACTTAAAGGAAGTAAATAATGTTATGGAAAATCTAAAACTTGAACTGAATGTAGATAAAACGAAAGTGATTGATACAAGACATGAGAGCTTTGATTTTCTTGGATTCCGCTTTGTGAGACAAGCCTCAAAAAGAACAGGAAAACTCAAAACATATTACTATCCGACAAACCAAGCTATGAAAACTGTCAAAGAGAAAGTTCGAGAAACAGTAAGGACAAGGCAACATTGGTTATTGCCTGAACTTATAGAAAAGAAACTAAACCCAATAATTAGGGGGTGGGCGAACTACTTCAAAGGTGGAAACTCTAGAGAACACTTTAGGAGGATAGATAGGTACATTACAATGACACTATGTATAATGTTGAGGAAGAAACATAAGAAACGAGCAAAAGGATGGAGAGACCATCCTCCTTCATGATTTTATAATAATCATGGTCTATACAAGTTGGCAGACCAAGTAATTGTAGGAAATGAGGCGTCAAGATATGCAAGATAATTATGTGACTATAATGCAGTGGGTGAAAGTTATCGGAAAGCCGTGTAAGGGAAAACTTTACGCACGGTTTGACGAGGGGTCGCTGAGGATATTACTTCAAATCAGAGACCTACTCTACTTAATTTAGATACTTCAACAATAAAATCCTTTGTTATTTGGTTATTACCTATTACACCGGCAATAACTGTATAATTTTTAGCATCTCTGATTCTGTTTAATTCAGTATTAAATATTAATCTTTGGTACTGGACAGGTGTGGATTTTTTTAAGGCAGTAATCCTGTTTTACCAGTTTTTATAAGCAAATTCTAAAAAATTAGAAATAAAGTACCAATGTTCTGCCTGATCTAAAGTCGGAATATTTTTTAATTTATCAAACTCCATGTTATTCGCTTCGAATTCGAAGAATAATTTTGAGAGTGAACTGGCTAAACTGATAGTTTGGGGAAGAGAATAATTTAACTTATCATAGGAATTAATAATTTCCGTTAAAATCACCCTTTCTTCCAAAATCGTTATTCTTTCAATTTGCTGAGATGGTATTTGAAAACTATCCTCTAGGGAGGAACTAATATCATTTATCGGTGTAATATTTGGTAATATTGTCGTACCTAATTTATTTACTATATTTTTCTATAAATAATTACATAAATGTCCGTTTGGCAGAATAATTTTTAAATGATCAAAATGATTTTCAAAATTAGTAAAAATAAATTCAGATACTTCGCTGATAAAAAATCTTTTTGCCGTGGTACGGTATATTGGCATATATAAGCTAAGCAAAAAATATTAAAAAGCTATAGTAAACTAATTTTGTAATAACTGAAATTAACAAAACCATTTTGAATTTTATACGGCAAAACCCTGCTAGCAGTACTATAAACTTACCAAAAAACGGTAAAAAGCTAATAGCAATTATTATCGGTAATAGTTTGAAATTTTTGATTCTATTTATTTTTACATTTAACTGGTTTTGTTCTTCTCCTAACGGAGTCAAGATCTTATAACATACTACTCCTAGTATATAATTTATACCGATAGAAAATGCGTAGGCTATTAATGCAACTAATAGCATGAGGGGTTTATGGTAATTACCAAACAGTTTCATAGTATCTAATACTATTTCCGAAGAGGTATTAAAAGCAAAATTAGCAGTTAATACATCTGTAAATAGCAGTAAATAAATTTCGAACTGAGTCATTTTTAATTAAAGATTTTAAATCTTAATTTAGAATAGCTTTGCCTTAAACTTGTGAGTTTTATAATTAAGTTTATATTTTTAATCAAGTTAATGTCTTTAATATTAGGCCTTTTCTAAAACTCTATTATTTACTTTATCTATAGCTGTTTCAGTAATATCTAGAATCTCTTTCACAAAATTCTTTATTTCAATTGCTGCAGAAGAATTTGGCTGAGTTTCTGTTACGGTTACGCCAGTTAAAAAACATGAACTAAATGCGACCCTATTATCAATAGTATTCTTAAAAACTTCGGTATTTAATTGTCTTATAATTTCTTTGCTAATTTTTGACGTGGGGTTATATCTGTTTATTAAAATTTTAGCGGGAATATTCTCACTTTTTGCAAAATTAATAGTGGCTTCTGTTGCCCACAGATCGGTCGGGCTCGGTTGCATCGGCACAATAACCAAAGTTGATGCTCTAATAGCTGACTTTGATTCGGTTTCTGTGTGAGGAGGAGCATCAATAATTATGTAATCCATTTTATTTTGTAAATTATTGATTACTCCTTCAATCCGCCATCCCGAACTGGCAACAAAATAAAGACCGGTATAACCGATTCCGAATTTTTTTTCTCGCAAGGCATGCCACCTACTTAAACTTCCTTGCGGATCTATATCGATAATTGCTGCCCTTTTCTGCCTGTTTGAGCAAAAGATACAGCAATATGGGCAGCAATAGTAGTTTTACCAGTTCCCCCTTTTTGCTGGGCTATTGTAATGATTTGTGCCATAGTATTTTCTCTAATAATTACAACTTTATTAAATATTAATTCTACCTGAAAGTCTAAATTAAAACTTTATTAGCTTTGTAAGTAATTGATTGCATGTTATGTTTTTTCTATAATTTGCAGCTTAGTTAATTTTAAGTTAGTACTTATGGTAGATATAGGTGATAAAACAAAAATAATTAGTATTACTCCGGCCTTTAAATATTGAACTAACATTAGAGAAATGATATAATGATATTGTATCAAGAGTAGTAACAAAATGTCTAATAAAAAATTATCACCAAGCGATCTCAAGATATTAAGAAAGAAAGCAGTGGAAGCAATAGTTATACATGGAATAAGCAAGAAACAAGCATCTATTACCTTTGGGTTTTCTAGGAGTTCTATATGGAAATATCTTAAAGAGTACAAAATTTATAAGGAAGAAAGCTTTCGCTATAAGAAGCGAGGAGTAAAGGTAGGAACAGGATCTAAAATCAGTAAAAATCAAGAAGAGGAATTAAAATCTAAAATTTTATCACATACACCTGATGAATTGGGAATGGATTATACGTTATGGAATAGTAAAGTGGTACAAGAATATATAGAATCCAATTACCTTTATCAGTATAACAGGCGTTCTATAAGAAAAATTATGAATAGATTGGGTTTTACGTCTCAAAAACCAATTAAATCAGCCTATCAACGTAATCCAGAGAAGATAAAAGAATGGTTAACAGTCACATATCCAGAAATCAAGTCTCGTGCAATGAAAGAAAGTGCTAGAATTTATTGGGGAGATGAAATGGGGATACAATCAACAGATAATCGAGGTAAAACATATGGTCTTAAAGGCAAGACCCCAGCAATCAAGAGAAGTGGCTTAAGATTTAAATGTAATATGCTAGCTGCTATTAGTCCGCAAGGGTTTATGAACTGGATGGTATTTGAAGATAATTTTACCAGCAAAAAGTGTATTGAATTTTTAGGTAGACTGATCAGACAAATTAAGCAGAAAATATTTTTGATATTAGATAATCATAGAGTGCATCACAGTAAAAAGGTAAAAGCTTATGTAGAAAGACATCAGGACAAGCTAGAATTGTTTTATTTACCATCATAATTGTCCTGATATGAATCCACAAGAACTTGTAAACCAAGATGTCAAAGTTAACTCCAATAATTTTCGAGTACTAAAATCAGTAAAAGATTTAACAATTAATGTACGGTCCTATTTAACACAAATTCAGTTTAATGGTATAAAAATTCAAAATTATTTTAAAAAGAAAGAAATAGCTTATGCTACTATATAATGTTCAATATTTAAAGGCCAGAGTAATATATAGAACAAACACTTATACCGGCATACACACGAGGTAACCAAAGAAAGAAGGATACATACTATACCACACTGATAGTACAAGCTTTCAGAGCAAGAAAGAGAGGTGATTGGGAAAATGACAGTATACTGCATAAACAAGCGCAGTCTATACCATCACGAGACCCAAATGACCCTAATTATCGGCGTTTGTGGTATGTGCGTTATGCTGATGATTTTCTACTTGGTTTAGCAGGACCTAAAAATGAAGCTGTTCGAATCAAGCACGAAATCGCTCAATATTTGAGTAATGAATTAAAACTTGAACTCAATGCTGATAAAACATTGATTACTAATGCAAGTAGTCAAAAAGCTAAGTTTTTGGGACATGAGGTACATATACTCCAAGAAGACAGCAAACATGATCCCAATAGACGTCGCTGTATTAATGGCAATATTGGATTACGTGTTCCTACTAAAGTGATACAAGAAAAATGCAAGAAGTATATGAAAAATGGGAAACCAATACATAGATCTCAATGCACAATCGATGATGCTTATAGCATAGTATCACAATACCAAGCAGAGTATAGAGGAGTGGTGCAGTACTATCGTATGGCATACAACCTTCATACATTCAGTAAACTGAGATATATGACGGAGGTATCACTAGTTAAAACATTAGCTAGTAAGTACAGGACTACATGTGCTAAAATCTATAAAAAATATGGCGCAACAATTAAAACGAAGGAAGGCGACAGAAAAGTTATCCTTGTTAAGCGAGATAATAAACTAAGAAAACCGCCTTATTACACATTTTGGTGGAATATCGCTAAAATGGAATAAATGGGCCGGTATTAGTGAACAACCTGTAGATTGTGTCTGGAATAACCGCACTGAATTAGTAGAGCGTTTGAAAGCTCAAGAATGCGAGTTATGTGGTTCTCATGAGAAAGTAGAGGTACATCACATAAGAAAATTAGCAGACTTAAAACGGAGAAGAGCTACTAAAGCTGAATGGCAAAAGAAGATGATCGCTAGGAATCGCAAAACGTTGATTGTTTGCCAAAAGTGTCATAATAGCATACATCACGGTAAGTATGATGGAAGAAGACTTTCGGCGTAATAGATTACTGGAAAGCCGGATGATACGGAAACGGTCATGTCCGCTTTGGAGAGAGGTTGTTGGAAAAGTGTCGCTACAACAAGGCAGCGGTAACTCGTTGGCAACCTACTCTACTTACGTATATGATTTGTCACGATATTGCGGATTTATCTCAGAGGATTGGTCAATGCCGCCCAATGGCCTTTATGAGTATTTTGACTTTAGAACTTATTTTGAGGATGAAAATCGTTGGCCTTTTTAAATTAAAATAAATAGTGAATTGGCTGGATTTATTTTAGTTGATAAGGAGACTAAAGAAAGCAGTAGTAACTGGAATATGGGAGAATTCTTTATTATTGCTAAGTTTCAGAATAAAGGAATCGGTAGACAGGCCGCATGGCAGGTTTTTAATAAATATTCTGGTATCTGGGAAGTGTCTGTTATTCCTGAAAATAGCAACGGTTTAAATTTTTGGCAACGGGCTATAGGGGCGTATACTAATGGAAAATTTTCTTGCCAAACAAAGGTGGTTGATTTTGATGCACATCAACCACATCGCCATATTTTTACTCTTGATACAAAAATATTTTCGGAAAATTAATTAACAGTAAAAAGCAATATAATTAATAGAAATAACAAACAACCAACCAATTTCTTATAATACTTGCTATGTCCTACAGATTTATTATATAAGAAAGGTTATTGTAAACATAACCGCCTGAATATGACCAAGAAAACAATAGGAATATACCCTGGAACATTTGATCCAATAACGAATGGTCACGCTGATATAATTGCCAGGGCTAGCAAAATTACTGATGAGTTAGTACTAGCAATTTCTACTTCTTATAGTAAAAAACCTATGTTTTCTATAGAAGAAAGGTGCACTCTTGCTCAGATTTATCTAGAAAAATATGGTATTGCCAGTAATGTAAAAGTCATGAAGTTTGAAGGTCTACTTGTAAATTTTGCAAGTAAAATTAGGGCAAGCATAATTGTAAGGGGACTTAGGGCTGTTTCTGATTTTGAATATGAATTCCAAATGGCATGTATGAATTCACGATTAAATGGAAATATAGAAACTATATTTTTGCCGGCTTCAGAAAAAAACCAGTTTATTTCTTCAAGATTAGTAAAAGAAATAGCCAGTCTTGGCGGTTCCATTTCCGCTTTTCTAATTCCTGAAATAGAAGAAAAAGTAGTGGAGTACTATAAAAATAAAAAATGATCACTTCAAAATGTACTCTTACAATAGATCTGGATATTGTAAGGGATAATTACCGGATTTTACAAAAAATTTGTACACTAGCTGAGGTAGGAGCAGCAGTTAAAGCTAATTGTTATGGCCTTGGAGCAGAACGGATAGCACCTATTCTTGCTAATTTCGGTTGTAAATATTTTTTTGTAGCAAATACAGACGAAGGGGTAACCTTAAGAGAAAGATTTGATAAAGAGAATTTAAACCATAAAAACCTAAATATATGTGTTTTAAATGGTTATTTTACTTCTGACCAAAATGAGTTTATTAACTACAATCTTATTCCGGTTTTAAATTCCTTTAAACAATCAGAATTATGGCGAAATCTCTCACATCAATTAAATAAAAAATTGCCCTGTTTTTTACATATTGATACAGGAATGAATCGTTTTGGTATACCGGAAGGAGAAATTAATGATTTAGTACAAAGTACTAATGAGCTAGATGTTTTATGCGTTATGAGTCATTTATCCTCCTCCGAAGAACCTGACAATCAAGTAAATAAAGAACAATTACTGAAATTTGAGGAAGTTACATCATTATTTCCAAATACAAAAAAAAGTCTAGTAAATTCTAGTGGAATTTTTTTAGGGCCCGAATATCATTTTGACATTGCTCGGCCGGGTGTGGCTATTTATGGAGTTAATCCGACTCCTTATCTACCAGAATCCATTATTAAAAATCCAGTAACTCTGGAAGCTCCTATAATACAGATAAAAGATCTGGATAAGGGCCAGCATGTTGGGTACAATAGAACTTATGTGCTTGAAGAAAGACATCTTATTGCTACTGTGCCTTTAGGGTATGCTGACGGATACCCAAGGTCGTTAAGTAACAAAGGGATAGTATTTATTAAGGACAATCCAGCTCCTGTAATAGGACGAGTGTCAATGGATTTAATTACCGTTGATGTTACTAAAGTACCGCCAGAAGATTTATTTTTAGGACAAACTGTAGAAATTATAGGAAAAAATATGAGCTTTGATAAAATTGCAAATCTGGCTGGAACAAACGGTTATGAAATATTAACTATGCTTGGCAATAGGTATCATAAAATTTATAAATATTAATGTGTTAGCTAAGTTGTGATGTTATTAATTATGTTAAACCTAAATAATATAAAATTATTATGTTTTTACCCCTACAGTATATAGGACGCAAAACTCTTGATTTTTTTCAGGAAGTGGGAATTCTTTCAATTTTTATTGCGAAAACCATTAGCGGGCTAATTAGAAGGCCATTTTATTTGAGTTTGATTTTACGGCAGATAATTTTTATGGGTTATTTTTCCTTACCGGTAGTAGCGATGACTGCTGTTTTTTCCGGAGCAGTTTTAGCTCTACAAAGCTACATAGGCTTTTCACGATTTTCTGCTGAAAGTTCAATTGCGACTGTCGTGGTCCTTTCTATAACTAGGGAACTTGGTCCTGTACTTGCTGGTCTTATGGTTGCAGGAAGAGTAGGAGCGGCAATCGCAGCTGAAATTGGTACTATGAAAGTTACTGAGCAAATTGACGCTTTATTTACGTTATCTACTGATTCAATTAAATATCTGGTAGTTCCAAGAGTTATTGCATCTGTGCTTACCATGCCGTGCCTTGTGTTGATTGGTGATATTATAGGGGTAATGGGCGGTTATCTAGTTAGTGTTTATAAACTTGGTTTTAATGGTATTACTTACATTAAAAATACAGTTGAATATCTAGAAACTATTGACGTAGTTTCCGGTTTAGTTAAGGCAGCAGTATTTGGTTTTATAATAGCAATAATGAGCTGTTATCATGGTTATCATTCAAATAAGGGGGCCAAAGGTGTGGGAACAGCAACTACCGACGCTGTGGTATCGTCTTCAATACTAATTTTACTGAGTAATTATTTAATTACTGAGTTATTTTTTAGCTAATTTATTACATTATGGCAGACATTATAAAAATAAAAGTTCGTAATTTACATAAAGCATTTGGTAGTCATAAAGTACTAGACGGAATAGACCTTGATGTGAAAAAAGATAGTTCTCTCGTTATTTTGGGGGGGTCAGGTACGGGAAAGTCGGTTCTAATTAAAACAATGATAGGACTTCTAACGCCTGATAAGGGCAGCATAATGTTTGATGATCAAGAAACAGTAAATATTTCCCCTAAAGCTCGCTTGAAAATTTTAGAAAACTGTGGCTTTCTTTTCCAGGGTGGTGCATTATTTGACTCCTTAAGTGTCAGTGAAAATATCACTTTCTTTGCCCAGAAATTATATTCCTTAAAAAGAGAGGAAATAAAAGAATTAGCCCTTAAAAAATTAAAATCAGTTGGTCTTTCTGAGAGAATATTAAACTTGTATCCGGCTGAATTATCAGGTGGAATGCAAAAAAGGGTATCCCTAGCGCGAGCAATCTGTACAGACCCGAAAATTATCTTTTTTGATGAACCAACTACAGGCCTTGACCCTATCATGGCCAATGTTATTAATGATTTAATTATTAAAATTCGAGAAGAGCTAGGGGCAACAACAATAGCTATTACCCACGATATGAATAGCGTTAGAAGAATTGCTAAAGAGGTGGTGTTAATCCATAACGGTAAAATCCAATGGTCTGGAACTAAAGAGGAAATGGATACAACAGATAATCCTTATATGTTTCAATTTATTAATGGATTATCATCTGGGCCTTTCGAGGTCTAAGTAAATAATTAGAACTACGTAATGGCCAATAAATTTTATTTTTATTATGTAATAATACTGCTGTCTACAGTTTTCTTTATTAGCGCACCTTATATTGCCCGTGCAAAAGAGCTAAAATATACTTCTATTAAGTTAATCGTTAAAGAACATCCAGAAGCTGAAAGTTCTATAAAAGCAGTTATAAAAAAACTGAACGAACTGGTCCGAAATATGGAAAAAACTGCCAAATTATATAATACCATAAACCAAAAAGCCTACTGGGAAAGCGAAGGTAAAAAATCTTTTTTAAGATACCTACATTCAGAAGGATATTACGATGCAACTATCGAGACTGAATTTCCAGAAACAAAAAATGAGATTATCTTTTATGTCAATGGCTGGGAAAGGTATAAAATAAAAAAAATTATTGTGAAATATGCAGAAAATAGTAACCATAACATACATGTACCGGACATTACCGGCCTTAAAATTAAAGAAGGAGATTTTGCAATAGCTGCTAATGTTATAGACTCTGAAAAAATACTTGCTAAAGATATAGAAAAAGATAATTGCCTTTTAAGCTTAGATGTAACACACGAAGCTATTATTGATAATTCCGATGATACTATTATAATAAATTTTATAATTAATGCAGGACCGTATGCTGCAATTAAATCAGTTAATTTTAAAGGTCTACGTTCTGTAAATCCGGATTATGTCCGAAAATTAATTCCATTTAAAAATGACCAATGTTTTAGACCTTCTCTGATCAAAGAAACCCAAAAGTCTTTACAAAAAACAGGACTTTTTGGAATAATAAATCCCGAAATACCAGATCATACCGACAAGGATAGTAAAGTACCAATAGTATTTGATTTAAAAGAACAGAAACATAGAAGTGTAAAAGCCGGTTTCAGCTATGGAACTGATTTAGGTTTCGGTGCTACTGCAGGGTGGAGTCATAAAAACTTTTTTGGTAACGGAGAAACAGTAAAAACTAAAATTTCAGCTAATCAAAAGGAACAAATTATCGATCTTGAATTTACTAAACCCTTTTATAAACAAGATAATCAGACTTTGAAAATAGGACTTTCCGGAGAAAATACTACCTCAAAAGCTTATGATAATAGAGAAGGTATGTTGTCTGTCGGTATAGAAAGAAAGTTAACTAATATATGGACAACAGGTATTTCGGGTAAATATTCTTATAGTGTTGTTAAAGAGACGCAAGGTTCAAAGGACTTTTCTTTTCTCTCAATTCCATTATTTATCAAGCGCGATACGAGAGATAATATTTTAGATGCTCGTAAAGGCCTTGAATTACAGTTTAAAACAGAGCCTTTTTTTTCTACCAAAACTGGAGCTAGATCGTTCTTTAAAAATGAAATTATAGCAGCTAAATACACTCCTTTTAGAACTAAGTTCGATCTGGTTATAGCCGTAAAGATTTCAGCTGGTGTAATTAGTGGAGCAAAATCAGCGAAAATACCGGCAAATGAAAGGTTTTATACCGGCGGGGTTGGCTCGGTAAGAGGATATGCTTACCAGCTTGCAGGACCGATTGATCAGAAAAATCATCCGATCGGAGGTCGTTCGATGATTTTAAGCAACATTGAGCTTAGAACTAAGATAAAAAATGATATTGGTCTCGTAGTATTTTTTGACAGTGGTAATGTATTTAGCTCCACTACTCCGGAGCTTGATAAAAAAATGTACCACGGTTTTGGAGCTGGTATTAGATACTTTACAGATTTTGGACCTTTAAGGCTAGATGTAGGTTTTCCAGTTAAACCAAGGAAAAAGGTTGATAAAGCTTTTCAGTTATATTTTGGTATCGGGCAAAACTTCTAGTTGAGAAAATTGCTACGATTATAACTAGTGGCCTGGATATTGCAGAAATCTGTTAATCTGTAAGAAGCTATTTAAAATATTTTTTGATATTCAAAATATATTTTTCTTACTGAATATATCCATAATAGACAGACAACTATAAATATTACCATTAAATTAGAAGAAATACTATTATATGTTGCTGTTGGTAATATAGTAAAAATTACGGATTGAACAAGCCCACTAGCAGATTTTCCGATTTTAGGGCTAATCACATCTACTGCTGCTTTCCCCTTAGTTCGCAGTTCTTGGTCAAGAGGAATATAAAGCATCTCCCTTGAAGTATCCCAAATAGAATATTTTGACCCTTTTGAAAGAATATTTTGGATTGCTCCTACTGACACTGCAAGTGCAAGAGGAGTAGTTATAATTGTCCCTTCATAAAAAGAAAAAATTTCTTCATCGAAAACAACCAGTACAAAAAACAGAGTTCCGGTAATTAGAATAACAATTGGTGTAATAACTGCAGCAGTAAACCAGCTTCTAGTACGCATTATGTTAGTTCCCACTATAGTTAAAATCATTATTATAATTCCCGTCCAGAGAATATAAATACTGCTAAAAGCTGCGAATTCCGTAACGCTTGGGTAGAGTTCTTTAATCTTTGCTTTCCAAACAGCCTCTACTAGGTTCATGGATAATCCAAATGAAGCTGAACAAATAAGCATTAACCAAAGGTATTTGGAACGAGCGATATATTTAAAACTCTCAATTAATCCCATTTTATTTTTAGACAACTCTTCAGGTGGTCTTAAATATAAATTAGGATTAGTCATCACTCTTTTTGTTATGTATCTAACAAGTATACACGAAAATATGGCAGAAAGAGCAACAAAAGTTGTTGATATTTGAGTAAGTAGGATTTTACTATCAGAAATAGTAAATAATTTCCTGGTTATACTTTCTTCAGAAGACAGATTTAGCATAAGAAGACCCACAACGATTACAGAAGAATTACCAAAAAGGGAAAATAAAGTGTAAAATCTTTTTGCCTCTCTGGTGGAAGTTATTTCGTTAGCTAATTGCCAGAAAAGTAAAATATAGAAAACGTTAGGCCATAATTCAGATAAAGTATAAAATATTATATAACCCCAATTACCGAGAATAGCTATATACCATTTAAAATGAGGGTACGCAGACATCAGGTAATCCAATTTTTCTCCATTCATATGAAAAAAATCGATATTTGGATATAATATGAATGCAAAAATTACGTAAAAGCCGCTGAAAAAAGCAACAAGATGGTAGAATATTTTCTCAAAAGTTAAGTGGTTTATAAGCTTTGCATAAATGATAACAAATATTGTTGCCGCTGGGGTTACGCAATATACCTTGGCAAAACTGGTTATCTCAGCACTAATTTCAGAAATTAATATACTGTCTTTTAAGATCCTTAAAATATTTTGGTTAAATAAAACACAAAACATCAAAGTTGCCATGGGTACAAATTTAGCTAGTTCAGATCTTTTTATAGGCCAAAGAATATTTCTGATTTTACTTTCAAAATGATCTGAGTCTGATTGCGACATTGCTTAATAACACCTATGACAAAAAAAAAACTTAAAATATCTTATGTTTTAAGTTATTTTTAGTCGTAGGGCTGCGAAGCTTCTTTATATCTAAAAGAGTGATTTAAGAAATCTTATAAAGCCGTAAGTCAACGATAAAAATTTAACGGATTATAACCAGCTTTAAAGCACTCGTCAAGCGTAAATACAGGTAAAAATGTTTTCTTTCTGTAATGAGTTACATGAAATATATCAAGAGGATTACTGTAAATATTTAAATGTAGAACGAAGATGGGATAATTATTACTCTGGCCTTTAAATATTGAACATTATATAGTAGCATAAGCTATTTCTTTCTTTTTAAAATAATTTTGAATTTTTATACCATTAAACTGAATTTGTGTTAAATAGGACCGTACATTAATTGTTAAATCTTTTACTGATTTTAGTGAGTCTGTCATATAGTTTGTGTAAGTTGCAAAAGGATATAGTAGAAAATACTATAAAAAAGCAACTTAAATACAGAGGAAAAAATGGCTAAAAAATTAGCAGAAAAAGAAGTAGATATAAATACTAAATTAGTCGAAGAATTACTATCAAAAGCGAGTCTGTCATATAGTTTGCGTAAGTTGCAAAAGGATATAGTAGAAGATACTATAAAAAAGCAACTTAAATACAGAGGAAAAAATGGCTAAAAAATTAGCAGAAAAAGAAGTAGATATAAATACTAAATTAGTCGAAGAATTACTATCAAAAGCAGATCCATCTGAATTATTTGGTCGCGGGTGGATTATTTAATAAACTTAAAAAGCAAATAGTAGAGAGAATTCTTGAAAGTGAATTAGAACACGATCTAGGTTATTCTAAACATAGTAAGATAATCAAGAGCGATAATAATCGTCGCAACGGCAGTTATGAAAAAACGATTATAGATGACGACGGTCATCAGATTACCGTAGATGTTTCAAGGGGACAGGGAAGGAGAATTTGAACCTCAATTGATTCCTGAAGGAGTTAGGAGATTTAGTGGTTTTGATGATAAAGTGATTTCACTATATGCAAGAGGGATGACTGTCAGTGAGATACATAGCCATTTAGAGGAGATATACCAGACCAATATTTCCAAGGACCTTATATCAACTGTCACTGACGGAGTAATAGAAGAAGTTACTACATGGCAAAACAGGTCCCTAGACGATGTATATCCAATATTATATTTGGATTGCATACACGTTAAAGCAAGGGATAATCATACAGTAATTAACAAAGCGGTATATCTTTGCAATAGGTGTTAACATGGAAGGGAAAAAGGAATTACTGGGGATCTGGGTCGGTAAAAATGAAGGTTCCAAGTTTTGGATGCAGGTTGTAACTGAGCTAAAGAACAGAGGGATAAAACAGATATATGTATCATGCGTTGATGGATTAAAAGGCTTTCCTGAAGCCATAAATAGCATTTATCCTAATACGATTGTACAACTCTGTATAGTACATATGGCGAGGAATTCTGTAAAATATGTTTCTTATAAGGATTTAAAAGCGGTCACAGCGGATCTTAAAAGGATTTACACTGCAAACAGCGAAGAAATATGATATCTGGAGCTAAAATCGTTTGCTGCTAAATGGGATAATAAATATCCTGTGATCTCTGATATTTGGCAAAGGAATTGGAGCGGGATTATTCCTCTTTTTGCTTTTCCTGATGAGATTAGGCGGGTAATTTATACTACCAATACGATAGAATCGATAAATCGTCAAATCAGAAAAATCATCAACAATAAAGGGGTTTTTCCAGATGATAAGTCTATTTTAAAAAATCGTATTTTTGGCTCTAAAAAATGCTGCCAAAAAATGGACCATGCCGATTAAAAATTGGTCTTTGGCATTGAATCAATTTGAAATTTTATGCGGGGATTTTAGGCATGATTTACTGGAATTAAAAAATACAACAACTTACACAAAATAAATGATTGACTCATACAGAGTTGTACAATCGTATTAGGATAAATGCTATTTATGGCTTCAGGAAAGCCTTTTAATCCATCAACGCATGCTACATATATCTGTTTTATCCCTCTGTTCTTTAGCTCAGTTACAACCTGCATCCAAAACTTAGAACCTTCATTTTTACCGACCCAGATCCCCAGTAATTCCTTTTTCCCTTCCATGTTAACACCTATTGCAAGATATACCGCTTTGTTAATTACTGTATGATTATCCCTTGCTTTAACGTGTATGCAATCCAAATATAATATTGGATATACATCGTCTAGGGACCTGTTTTGCCATGTAGTAACTTCTTCTATTACTCCGTCAGTGACAGTTGATATAAGGTCCTTGGAAATATTGGTCTGGTATATCTCCTCTAAATGGTCCTGTATCTCACTGACAGTCATCCCTCTTGCATATATTACTCCAGCCTTTAAATATTGAACTAACATTAGAGAAATGATATAATGATATTGTATCAAGAGTAATAACAAAATGTCTAATAAAAAATTATCACCAAGCGATCTCAAGATATTAAGAAAGAAAGCAGTGGAAGCAATAGTTATACATGGAATAAGCAAGAAACAAGCATCTATTACCTTTGGGTTTTCTAGGAGTTCTATATGGAAATATCTTAAAGAGTACAAAATTTATAAGGAAGAAAGCTTTCGCTATAAGAAGCGAGGAGTAAAGGTAGGAACAGGATCTAAAATCAGTAAAAATCAAGAAGAGGAATTAAAATCTAAAATTTTATCACATACACCTGATGAATTGGGAATGGATTATACGTTATGGAATAGTAAAGTGGTACAAGAATATATAGAATCCAATTACCTTTATCAGTATAACAGGCGTTCTATAAGAAAAATTATGAATAGATTGGGTTTTACGTCTCAAAAACCAATTAAATCAGCCTATCAACGTAATCCAGAGAAGATAAAAGAATGGTTAACAGTCACATATCCAGAAATCAAGTCTCGTGCAATGAAAGAAAGTGCTAGAATTTATTGGGGAGATGAAATGGGGATACAATCAACAGATAATCGAGGTAAAACATATGGTCTTAAAGGCAAGACCCCAGCAATCAAGAGAAGTGGCTCAAGATTTAAATGTAATATGCTAGCTGCTATTAGTCCGCAAGGGTTTATGAACTGGATGGTATTTGAAGATAATTTTACCAGCAAAAAGTGTATTGAATTTTTAGGTAGACTGATCAGACAAATTAAGCAGAAAATATTTTTGATATTAGATAATCATAGAGTGCATCACAGTAAAAAGGTAAAAGCTTATGTAGAAAGACATAAGGAGAAGCTAGAATTGTTTTATTTACCATCATATTGTCCTGATATGAATCCACAAGAACTTGTAAACCAAGATGTCAAAGCTAACTCCAATAATTTTCGAGTACTAAAATCAGTAAAAGATTTAACAATTAATGTACGGTCCTATTTAACACAAATTCAGTTTAATGGTATAAAAATTCAAAATTATTTTAAAAAGAAAGAAATAGCTTATGCTACTATATAATGTTCAATATTTAAAGGCCAGAGTAATAGTGAAATCACTTTATCATCAAAACCACTAAATCTCCTAACTCCTTCAGGAATCAATTGAGGTTCAAATTCTCCTTCCCTGTCTCCTTGAAACATCTACGGTAATCTGATGACCGTCGTCATCTATAATCGTTTTTTCATAACTGCCGTTGCGACGATTATTATCGCTCTTGATTATCTTACTATGTTTAGAATAACCTAGATCGTGTTCTAATTCACTTTCAAGAATTCTCTCTACTATTTGCTTTTTAAGTTTATTAAATAATCCACCCGCGACCAAATAATTCAGATGGATCTGCTTTTGATAGTAATTCTTCGACTAATTTAGTATTTATATCTACTTCTTTTTCTGCTAATTTTTTAGCCATTTTTTCCTCTGTATTTAAGTTGCTTTTTTATAGTATCTTCTACTATATCCTTTTGCAACTTACACAAACTATATGACAGACTCAATTTTGTGAACTTAGAAATTAATAAGTCAATTTTGTAAACTACCTGTGAATAAACTTCTAACTGATCGTTAATTTTAGCAAGATCATCTGCTATAGGTGAAAACAAGTTAAACTGAAGTTCGTTATCTCTGTTGAATAAATGTTTAATTGATTCGATATTAGTACTTGTATAATATCTTCTTCCACGGATTTGAACAATATCTATATCTGTTTTAGATTTCTCCAGATATCGTAGTTTATGTAGGGGGATTCCAGTAATTTGCGATACTTCTGAAATAGAAAAATACTTTTTGCTACCTGAGTGCATGAGAATTTATTTTTTGTTTAAGGAAACTAGAAGGGTTAAACCTCAAGACCTTGCGAGGTTCTATTTCTAATACTTCCCTAGTTTGGAGATTAAGGCCCGGCCTTTTCCCTTTGGTATGTACTTGAAATTTACCAAAGTTTGGTAATACAAGCTTCTTGTTATTGAGAGATAAATCAAGAATTTCAGAAAAAATACTGTTTGCTATTTCCTCACATATTAAAGAAGAAAAACCCAATCTTTCTTTAAGTAAATTAGCAATTTTTTCTTTGGTAATTGTTTCCATTTAAAGATTGTTTATATTATAGTTCTCTTATAACTGGGGTAATTAATTACCAACGGACAATTGCTGCTCCCCAAGTTGCCCCAGCTCCAAAAGCAGTAAACACTAATATATCACCAGATTTAATTTTTCCCGTCAACCCTAATTGTGCTAGAGCAAGTGGAATGGATGCAGCAGAACAATTTGCATGTTTATCTAATGTAACAATTACCTTATCAGGATTAATTGCAAACTGATTAATCATGTTACTAATTATCCTTAGATTTGCTTGGTGGGGAATAATATAAGTAACATCGCCCAGGGTAAGGTTATTTTTTTTTAGGATATTGTAAACTGACTCCGGCATTTTTTCTATCGCCTTTTTAAAGACTTCTGCCCCTGACATTTTTACTACTCCGCTTTTGCCGTTAGTGCTAACTCCGCCGTCAGTATAGAGTATCTCGCCCAGCGAACCGTCCGAAAAAATATCACAGTCGATTATACCCGAATTAGATTCAGATTTTTGCAATATAACTGCTCCAGCTCCATCACCAAACAAAACACAGGTTTTTCGATCCTGCCAATCCAATATAGAAGACATTTTATCTGCACAAATTAATAATATAGTCTTATATTTACCTGACTTGATCATGCCATCTGCGACCTGAAGACCGTAAATAAATCCGGAGCAAATTGCCTGTAAATCAAATGACGGAATGTGTTTAAGACCCAAGTAACCATGGATTTTATTTGCAGTAGAAGGAAAACTGTTATCTGAGGTATTAGTGCAAGTAATGATTAGGTCTATATCGTCTTTTTGTATTTGAGCACTAGCAATCGCCTGGAGAGCAGCATTGTACCCGAGGTGAGAGGTAAATTCGTCAGTTGCAGCTATATGCCTTTGGGTTATACCGGTCCTTGATTTTATCCATTCATCACTAGTATCAATAGACTTTTCAAGGTCAAAATTAGTAACAATTTTTTCTGGTAGATAGCCTCCGGTACCTATAATTTTTGAGGCCATTAAACACTACTCTGTTTCTTGAGGGTTAGTTTTTGCTATAACTATTTGACGATTTCTATATTCGCCGCTTGTTTTATCAAGGTGGTGAGGTAACCTATATTCACCTGTATCTTTATCAATTATTACGTTAATTCTAGCCAGAGCATCATGAGAACGTCTTTGATTACGTCTGGATTTAGAAGTTTTTTTCTTTGGAACTGCCATTACACTTACACCTAATAAAATATTTTATTTAACATAATCAAAAAAAGTATTTGTCAAAGACGTGGGCAGTATATTATATTCCATTAAAAAAATCTAGATATTTTAAAGAAAGTTTTTATGAAGCTATTTATACACCCTTTTAATAAGCGCTGGGTTAGACCTTGTTTACTGGTAATATTTATGTTACTTAGCGGCTGCCAGTCTATTGACGTAAGGGGGCAGTTTGTCAGCGATAATGCCATTGAGGAAATTAACTCTAGAAAGTTAACTCAAGATGAGATTATCGATTTAATCGGTACCCCCACCTATATTCCCGAATATTCACATAACACGTGGTACTATATTCAAAGATCTCTAGCTAAGCGTGCTTGGTTTGAACCAAAGGTAGTTGAACAACGGATTGTAAAAATTAGCTTTAACAATGACCGAAAACTGCTCGAGGCTTCTTTGCTTCAGGACATACATAATGAGAATGTTAACATAGAAAGTAAATACACTAAAGCTCATGGTACTGAGCAGGGTAGCCTACAAAAGTTTGTAAAGAATATAGGCAGATTCAACAAAACCACTGACGGCAAAAAGAAGCGACAGAAAAATAAATAGAATTATCACGACGGTATTTTTATAAATAGCTACTTCTTGGGCCCTATGGTTAACGTAACAAGCTTAAGAAAAAATAATTGGTACTTCTAAGGGAGTTGCAATATATAGTTAATACTTCTAGTGATGAAACATTATTTATTACTATGACTGCCTTTCTTTCATCTATCTCTAAGCTAATATAGAAATTAACATAGGTTAAATTTAATTTTAGGTAATTTGCATGATTACAGAAGAAGAGCTAAAAAAATTACAGAAATTAGCAAAATTATCTTTTTCTACAGAGGAACTTGATAGTTTTACTAAAAAATTAAATAATGTTATGACAATGATAGATTCTCTTGTAGAAGCTAACTGCGAGAATATTGAACCTTTAAGGTCTGTTTCTGATATGTATCAGCGGACTAGGGAAGATGAAGTTACTGCTGGTGATATTGCCGACCAGTTATTTACAAATGTCCCTGCCAAAAATGCTGAATTTGCCAAAGAAGTAAAATGTTTCATAGTGCCAAAAATGGTTGAATAAAAATATGTCTGATTTAATAAAATTATCAATAACAGAGGCTTTAAAAGCCTTAAGAAACAAAGAATTTACAGCTGTTGAACTTGTCAGGAGCCATATAGAACAGTCTAAGAAAAACAAACATTTAAATGTTTATATTACAGAGACTTTTGATAAAGCTTTGTCAATAGCGAAAATTGCTGATCAAAATTATCATGATGAAAAGGCCAGAAAACTCGAGGGAATTCCAGTAGGAGTCAAAGATTTATTTTGCACAAAGGGGGTAAAAACAGCAGCTGGTTCTAGGATGCTGAGTAACTTTGTGCCTACTTATGAATCGACTATTAGCCAAAATATTGAAAATTCTGGAACTATTATGATCGGCAAAACAAACATGGATGAATTCGCCATGGGCTCCTCTAATACCACTAGCTATTTTGGTAATGTTATCAACCCTTGGAAAGCAAAAGGCAATGAGGCTGATCTTGTTCCAGGAGGGTCATCAGGAGGATCAGCTGCAGCCGTAAGCAGTTTTTCAGTCATGGCGGCTCTTGGTAGCGATACCGGAGGATCAATTAGACAACCCGCTGCCTTTACAGGTCTCGTGGGTGTCAAGCCAACCTATGGCAGATGTTCCAGATGGGGTATGGTTGCTTTTGCAAGCTCGCTAGATCAAGCTGGAATTTTTACCAGAAATACCAAAGATAGCGCCTTGATGCTTGAAGCCATGATGGGTTTTGATAAAAAAGATTCTACTTCGGTCAACAAAGAAGTACCCGAACTGGTGTCCGCCTGTTCGAAATCTGTAAAAAATATGAGAATTGGTGTTCCTTATGAGTTGATGAAAACTGAGGGGGTAGATAACGAAATCATTAAGATGTGGGAAAAATCTATTGAAATAATGAAAGCAGAGGGAGCTGAAATTGTCGATATTAGTCTGCCAAATGCTAAATATGCCCTAGCGGTGTATTATGTGATAGCTCCTGCTGAAGCTTCTTCAAATCTAGCAAGGTATGATGGCGTTCGTTATGGTCACAGGACCAGTAAGGATAACCTAACACTTGAAGAAATGTATATTCATAGCAGAAGTGAAGGTTTTGGTGATGAAGTAAAAAGGAGAATAGCGATAGGAACTTATGTTCTCTCAGCAAGCCACATGGAAGCTTATTATTTGAAAGCGCAAAAAGTACGTAGATTAATTGTTAATGATTTTAAAGATGCGTTCGAAAAGTGCGATGCAATATTACTTCCATCAGCTCCAACTGCGGCTTTTAAAATAGGAGAAAAGCAAGATAACCCTTTAACTATGTACTTAAACGACATTTTTACTATTCCTGCAAGCCTTGCTGGTCTTCCTTGCTCTTCTGTACCGGTGGCAATTACTAAAAATGGCTTACCTCTTGGTATGCAGTTGATTACTCCGGCTTTTGATGAGTATAATTTATTGCGAGTAAGCAGTGCTTTAGAACGCGGTGTTATAGATATAGATTTTGTTCCAAGAGGTTTTTAAGAATGGCTTATATAATAGGAAATACAGGAAAATGGGAATATGTAATCGGGCTTGAGGTCCATGCGCAAGTAGTTTCTAAAGCAAAATTGTTTTCAGGAGCAGCTACCGAATTTGGCAGTGAACCCAATTCCCAAGTTTCTCTGATTGATGCTGCAATGCCTGGAATGCTACCTGTACTCAATCAATACTGTGTGGAACAAGTAATCAAAACAGGGCTTAGTATTAATGCGAAAATAAATAAGATTTCAATTTTTGATCGTAAAAACTATTTCTACGCTGATTTACCGCAAGGTTATCAAATTTCGCAATTTTATTTACCGATAGTACAGGATGGTTACCTTTCGATTAAAACCGAAGAAGGAACGCAGAAAAAGATCAGAATTAATAGAATTCATCTGGAACAGGATGCAGGTAAAAGTATGCACGATCAATCTCCTGATTGCAGCCTGATTGATTTAAATAGATCAGGGATCGCTTTGATGGAAATCGTAACTGAACCAGATCTTAGCTCTCCATATGAAGCTGCGGAATATGTAAAAAAATTACGTAGCCTCTTACGGTGTATTGGTTCATGCGACGGTAATATGGAGCAAGGGTCACTTCGCTGCGATGCTAATATTTCAGTCAGAAAAGCAGGCGGCATGCTTGGTACAAGATGTGAAATTAAAAATGTTAATTCAGTCAAAAATATCATTAAAGCAATTGAATATGAAGCAGCAAGGCAAGTTGAGATACTTGAAAACGGAGGGGTCATTGATCAGGAAACAAGATTGTTTGATGCAAATACTGGGGAAACAAGACCGATGAGGTTAAAAGAAAATTCTAATGATTATCGTTATTTTCCTGATCCGGATTTGCTCCCTGTATATGTTGATGACGCCCTGATTAACAAATTGCGCAGCGAGTTACCAGAATTACCTGATGCTAAAATTGAAAGATATATAAAGGAATTTGGTTTAAGCCAATATGATGCAGAAGTAATAGTTGCTGACGAGGAAATAGCTAAATATTTTGAAGAAGCAAGCCTTGGGGTTAATCCTAAAATAGTTGCTAATTGGATATGTAGTGAGCTATTTGGTAAGCTTAATAAAAATAATATTGACTTAGCTGAATGTAAAATAACCCCAATCATGATTAGGGAATTAGTGACCCTTATTGAAAATGGTACTATTTCTGGCAAGATAGCTAAATCCATTTTTGAAGAAATGTTCGAATCAGGAGAAAATCCTGAAAAAATAGTCAAGGCAAAAGGGTTGGTACAGCTAGCAGATAGTAATGCCTTAGAATCGATTATCGATGAAATAATATCAGCTCATCCCGATTCGGTAGCTGAATATAGAAACGGTAAAGAGAAATTATTTGGGTTCTTTGTAGGCCAAGTTATGAAGAAAACCGGCGGTAAAGCTAATCCGCAAATGGTAAATGACCTACTTAAAGTAAAGCTTTCAAAATAAGGTAGAGTAAATATTATGAAAAAGTATAATTTTAACAAACTAATTCGTAGTAATTTACCAGAGAGGATGAAAAAAGATGGAGTGGCGCTGTTTGGGCGACATTTAACAGATGAGGAATTTGCCAAAGAATTAAAAAATAAACTGGTAGAGGAAGCTGGTGAAGTACAAGATACAGACTCTCGAGAAGATATGATTAAGGAGCTAGCGGACGTTATGGAAGTAATAGAAGCTCTCACACTATTGGCATGGGATAACGAAAGAGGAAATTGAGAAAGAACGTCTTTTAAAATGCAATATAAATGGACGTTTTCTAGCAGCTAATTTTGTGGATTATATTGAAGTACCAGTTAGTAATCATAAAGTGATAGAATATTTAGAAAAAGGAAATCGGCCTTACGAATGTAATTAATTAACCATTTAATTTTTGCAAATTCATCTAATAAAATAAAGAGTCTGTCATATAGTTTGTGTAAGTTGCAAAAGGATATAGTAGAAGATACTATAAAAAAGCAACTTAAATACAGAGGAAAAAATGGCTAAAAAATTAGCAGAAAAAGAAGTAGATATAAATACTAAATTAGTCGAAGAATTACTATCAAAAGCAGATCCATCTGAATTATTTGGTCGCGGGTGGATTATTTAATAAACTTAAAAAGCAAATAGTAGAGAGAATTCTTTGAAAGTGAATTAGAACACGATCTAGGTTATTCTAAACATAGTAAGATAATCAAGAGCGATAATAATCGTCGCAACGGCAGTTATGAAAAAACGATTATAGATGACGACGGTCATCAGATTACCGTAGATGTTTCAAGGGGACAGGGAAGGAGGATTTGAACCTCAATTGATTCCTGAAGGAGTTAGGAGATTTAGTGGTTTTGATGATAAAGTGATTTCACTATATGCAAGAGGGATGACTGTCAGTGAGATACAGGGCCATTTAGAGGAGATATACCAGACCAATATTTCCAAGGACCTTATATCAACTGTCACTGACGGAGTAATAGAAGAAGTTACTACATGGCAAAACAGGTCCCTAGACGATGTATATCCAATATTATATTTGGATTGCATACACGTTAAAGCAAGGGATAATCATATAGTAATTAACAAAGCGGTATATCTTGCAATAGGTGTTAACATGGAAGGGAAAAAGGAATTACTGGGGATCTGGGTCGGTAAAAATGAAGGTTCCAAGTTTTGGATGCAGGTTGTAACTGAGCTAAAGAACAGAGGGATAAAACAGATATATGTATCATGCGTTGATGGATTAAAAGGCTTTCCTGAAGCCATAAATAGCATTTATCCTAATACGATTGTACAACTCTGTATAGTACATATGGCGAGGAATTCTGTAAAATATGTTTCTTATAAGGATTTAAAAGCGATCACAGCGGATCTTAAAAGGATTTACACTGCAAACAGCGAAGAAATATGATATCTGGAGCTAAAATCGTTTGCTGCTAAATGGGATAATAAATATCCTGTGATCTCTGATATTTGGCAAAGGAATTGGAGCGGGATTATTCCTCTTTTTGCTTTTCCTGATGAGATTAGGCGGGTAATTTATACTACCAATGCGATAGAATCGATAAATCGTCAAATCAGAAAAATCATCAACAATAAAGGGGTTTTTCCAGATGATAAGTCTATTTTAAAAATCGTATTTTTGGCTCTAAAAAATGCTGCCAAAAAATGGACCATGCCGATTAAAAATTGGTCTTTGGCATTGAATCAATTTGAAATTTTATGCGGGGATTTTAGGCATGATTTACTGGAATTAAAAAATACAACAACTTACACAAAATAAATGATTGACTCAAAATAATAGGTAAAGGGTCATACCTGGTTTAAATACACACATGATCTATTTTTGGGAGTAATTTTGTTTACCAGTATCCATTTCAGGAGCCAAGCTAGTTTTTGCCTTTTACTTGTGAATCCTTATATATTCCACTATTTCCTGTTCTGAGCTATTCATGTAAAAATGCTTCATATATTTACCTCGTTTATCCATAAGATATACGAAAGATGAGTGATCTATCATATAGTTATTAAGATTCTCAGAAGTTTGAAACCTGGTATAGAATACCTTATACAGGTCTGCTACATATTTCAAATCCGCCGGTGAGCCTGTAAGACCTATAAATTTTGGATGGAAATGGCTTAAATACTCTTTTAGAAGTGCAGGTGTATCTCGATCAGGATCAATTGTAATAAATATTGGTAATATATCAATATTATACTTTTCTAAAGTAGTGATAACATTGGATAATTTATTTAATGTAGTAGGACAGATATCGGGGCAATATGTAAAGCCAAAATAAATTAAGCTCAGATGCCCTTTTATTTGCTCGCTGCTAAATTTATTACCGTTGTGATCAGTTAGGACAAATTCGCCGCCAATCGCTACATCTTCGGATAGAGCACCGCCCTGGCCTGATAATGGTTTATTTGGTAGTTCTACAAAAATCAGAATATATGAAGATATAAAGGCTATAACTACACTAAGTAAAATGATAATTTTAGTAGTTAATTTAACTTTTTTATTTTCTTCCATATAATATATACCTAATATATTTTATTTTACAGCATGCCGGCTACTTCTAAAGCTGCATAAGTAAAAATACCTGCAGCTCCTGCTCTTTTAAAACCTATTAATGACTCTACTATTGCTTTTTCCCACTCCAAAGCTCCTGCTTCGGAAGCAATTTTCAACATCGAATACTCGCCGCTGACTTGGTAGGCAAAAATATGAACGTCAAACCTTTCAGAAGCTTCACGTATTACATCTAAATATGGCATTCCTGGTTTTATCATAATCATATCAGCCCCTTCTGAAATATCTTGCTCAATCTCCCGCATGGCTTCCTTAATATTACGAATATCCATCTGGTAGGTGGCTTTACTTAAGTATTCTTTCTTATTACTTCTTACTGCTTGCCTAAAAGGCCCATAAAAACTTGAATTATATTTGGCTGCATAGGCAAGGATATTAAGATTAGTAAAATCATTAGAATCAAGTTCTTCTCTGATAGCCATTATCCTACCGTCCATCATATCAGACGGCGCAATAATATCAGCTCCTGCTTTTGCTAAGACTAGAGCCTGATTTGATAAAGCTTTAATAGTCTGATCATTGTCAACATCACCGTCAATTAGGATACCATCATGACCGTGAATAGTATAAGGGTCAAGAGCTACATCGCAGGAAATTCCTATTTCAAGTCCTTTATTTTTAAGGGTTCTAATAGTGCGGCATACTAAATTGTCGAGATTATATGCTTCGTCGGCATCTTCAGATTTTAACTCATCGTCAACAGAAGGAAATAGAGCAATTGCTTTTATACCTCTTTTTTGTGCTTCTTTGGCTGTGATTACAACCTGATCTATCGATTGTCTAAAAACCCCGGGCATTGTCTTAATTTCATGTCGTTGATTTTCTCCTTCAACTACAAAAATCGGCAGTATAAGATCTTCAGGGCGAAGTGTCGACTCTGCCATAATATCCCTAAGCCAGCTAGTTCTTCTATTTCTTCTTAGTCTAACGATAGGAAACATAATTTTATAAATAATTAATTGAAAATGATAATAGCTACTACAATTTAGAATTAGTAGCAAATTTACTATATACAATCTATGAACTTGCTTCAATCAATCTTTTAAACAAGTTTTTATCTAACTGCGAATTTAAATATTCAGCGTGCCACTGAACCCCAACTAGAAATTTATACTCCTTTGATTCAACCGCTTCAATAATTCCGTCAGGCGTATAAGCAGAAGCTACTAGTTCTTGTCCTAGATTTTCAATCGCCTGATGGTGAGTAGAATTTACCATAATCTCGGAGCTAGGACTAAGAGATCTTAGAATTGTTCCTTCTTTGATGATAATAGGGTGAGTTGGAATATTTTTAGGTGGAGGTTGTTCATGATTTAACTCGCTGCTCATATGATCAGGAATATGTTGTATAAGAGTCCCTCCAAAGAGAATATTAATTAATTGTAAGCCATTGCAAATGCCAAATACAGGCATATTTCTATTAAGCGCTTTTTTAGCAATTTCTAATTCATATTCAGCTCTAATATCTTTGGTTTTGACTTTATCCAATAAAATTTCACGACCATAAAATCTAGGATGGATATCTTCATCACAACCAGGGATAATTAAACCATCAATAAATTCTAACGCTGCGTCAATATCTTGGTTATAAGGGAGCATAACCGGTATTCCTTCTGCTTTCTCAACATTTTGCGAATAACAAGCCCTAAGAGCATACCAGGGGAATGACACATAAGAATATTTACTAGAATCGGTGTTTGGATCAAGAATAATCCCTATTACTGGTTTTCTTAAATTATTCCATTTACTCAACTAAACTTCGACTTCAGTAAATTCGATTTTATTTTCAGCAGTGATAGTGATTTTTTCTATTTTTAACTTTGCTTCTTTTAGCATTTTTTCGCAATGATTTTTCAGGGCAACTCCTCTTTCAAAGCTAGAAACCGCCTCAGCTAGGCTTTCTTGACCGGTGTCGATCTTATTTACTATCTCTTCAAGTTCTGCCAAAGCTTCTTCAAAACTCATCTTTTCGATAGATTTAGTCATAAATCTCAATTAATATTTGTTTTGTGCCAATTAAACATTATTTATTTCTTATATGCAAGTTAGAATTTATTACTCCGGCCTTTAAATATTGAACTAACATTAGAGAAATGATATAATGATATTGTATCAAGAGTAATAACAAAATGTCTAATAAAAAATTATCACCAAGCGATCTCAAGATATTAAGAAAGAAAGCAGTGGAAGCAATAGTTATACATGGAATAAGCAAGAAATAAGCATCTATTACCTTTGGGTTTTCTAGGAGTTCTATATGGAAATATCTTAAAGAGTACAAAATTTATAAGGAAGAAAGCTTTCGCTATAAGAAGCGAGGAGTAAAGGTAGGAACAGGATCTAAAATCAGTAAAAATCAAGAAGAGGAATTAAAATCTAAAATTTTATCACATACACCTGATGAATTGGGAATGGATTATACGTTATGGAATAGTAAAGTGGTACAAGAATATATAGAATCCAATTACCTTTATCAGTATAACAGGCGTTCTATAAGAAAAATTATGAATAGATTGGGTTTTACGTCTCAAAAACCAATTAAATCAGCCTATCAACGTAATCCAGAGAAGATAAAAGAATGGTTAACAGTCACATATCCAGAAATCAAGTCTCGTGCAATGAAAGAAAGTGCTAGAATTTATTGGGGAGATGAAATGGGGATACAATCAACAGATAATCGAGGTAAAACATATGGTCTTAAAGGCAAGACCCCAGCAATCAAGAGAAGTGGTTCAAGATTTAAATGTAATATGCTAGCTGCTATTAGTCCGCAAGGGTTTATGAACTGGATGGTATTTGAAGATAATTTTACCAGCAAAAAGTGTATTGAATTTTTAGGTAGACTGATCAGACAAATTAAGCAGAAAATATTTTTGATATTAGATAATCATAGAGTGTATCACAGTAAAAAGGTAAAAGCTTATGTAGAAAGACATAAGGACAAGCTAGAATTGTTTTATTTACCATCATATTGTCCTGATATGAATCTACAAGAACTTGTAAACCAAGATGTCAAAGCTAACTCCAATAATTTTCGAGTACTAAAATCAGTAAAAGATTTAACAATTAATGTACGGTCCTATTTAACACAAATTCAGTTTAATGGTATAAAAATTCAAAATTTTTTTAAAAAGAAAGAAATAGCTTATGCTACTATATAATGTTCAATATTTAAAGGCCAGAGTAATATGTGCCTGCTAAATCGTCTACCTAATTTGGGCACGGCTCGGGAAATTGGTTGCTGAAATTTATAGAAAAACCTGATAGTAAATTCAAGGAAACCCTAATGGGACGCACTTCTTCTAATGATATGTCTAATGAAGTTAAAATAAAATTTCCTACTTTAGAAAAAGCAATAGAATTCGCTAAAAAGAAGAACTACGATTTTGAAGTAATAGAACCGAAAAAATCAAAATTAATCAAGAAAACTTACGCTAGCAATTTTAGTTAATTTATTTACCTGCACTAACAGTGAAATATTATAACTTTCAAAAGCTATATTTAGATTTATTAATAAGTTATGTTTTAGCTGCAATTCCTGATTCTATTAAAAAAAGTTTGCATTAGATTGACTGATTCCTCTTCAAGTATACCGGTATATATTTCTGGCCGGTGAAAACAAGAGGAGGAATTAAAAAATCTTATGCCATTTTCTACTGCTCCTTGCTTTCTATCAGCGGCCGCATAGTATAACCTTCTGAGTCTTGCATTAGCGATGGCAGCGGCGCACATAGTACATGGTTCTAATGTAATGTATATATCGCATCCAGATAAATTCTTACTACCTAATTCTAAGCAGGCCAGGTTGATGGCTAAAATTTCAGCGTGAGAATTGGGATTTTTAGTTTGTTGCATAAGATTTCTAGTACTGGCAACAATATTATTGGTTTTATTGTGTACTATAACACAGCCGACCGGTACTTCATTCTCCTCGAAAGCTTGTTTAGCTTCCTGAAATGCTAATTGCATGAACTTATTCTCGAAATTATATTTTTTCACGATAGTTTACGTCTTGTTCCAGCCCAGCTGGATCCTGATGTATAGTAATTTCTGCTTCCGGGAATTCCTTCAATAAATCTTTCATTAATTTATCAGCCATTTCATGAGCTTTATACAAAGTAATATTACCGTCGAGCTCTAAGTGAAATTGGATAAAAGGCTTACTTGCGGCGTATCTGGTTTTCAATTCATGTATACCTTTTACTGGATGGTAATTAGATATAATGCTTAGAATTTTCTCTTTTTCTTTTTGAGGAAATTCTTCATCTGCTAAGTTACGGATTGCTTCACGAAATAACCTATATGATGCATACATAACGTATAAAGAAATACCGATTCCAGCTAAAGCATCGATGTACCAAAAGGTTGCACTCAAATAAATAGAAATAACAACGGCAATATTAGTGATAAAATCCGAAAAATAATGGAGTTTATCGGCACTTATAATTTTTGATTTTGTTTTACTGATGACATAAGATTGAAAACATACAAGAACAAATGTTAAAAATATGCAAAAATACATGACATTAGTTCCAAGTTCTAAATTTATAAGTTCAGAACCTGAAAATAACGATTTTGAAGAGGAGAAAAGAGTAAATAAGCATGAAGCGAAAAAAAACATTGATTGTGAAAAAATTGCTAAGTCCTGGAACTTTTCATGGCCAAATCTATGGTTATCATCTGCCGGCAACAAAGAGACTCTAATAGCTATTAAATTTATTAATGAAGAAGAGATATCAAGTAGCGAATCTATAAGCGAAGCTAAAATCGACTGTGATTCGGTAGCAAGCCAAGCATAGCTTTTAGCAAGCATAATAATTATAGCTGTTGTTACTGATGCGTAAGAGGCAATCTTAACTAGCCTATTATTTCTTTCTAAAGCCATATCTGTATTTTTTAATTGCAATAAAAATTATGAACATATATCATATTGATCAGTCATAATTTATCTTAATGTCTAATTATTTAAAGTCAAAATTAATCTTTAAACCAAAAAAGTGAGTTATTAATATATGAAAAGTTATATAAAAATAATATCAAACGTGCTTATTCTTGTTACTTCTCTTTTTATGTTACCTGCTTGTAGCTGGCAGATGAACAAACAAAGTGGAGGTACATTAATAGGCGGTCTTGCCGGAGGACTAATTGGCTCTCAATTCGGCGGAGGAGAAGGAAAGTTGATTGCTACAGGAGTTGGAGCTTTGGCCGGTGCATTAATAGGTGGTCAGATTGGTAAGTCTATGGACGAATATGATCGTGCATTACTTGAAAAAAGTTCCAGGCAAGCTCTCGAATATTCTCCATCTGGTAGCAGTGTGGAATGGCGCAATCCTGATAGTGGAAACTATGGATATATTACTCCTACCAATACATTAAAAACCGAACAAGGTTGCTGCCGTGAATATACCCAAGAAGTAGTAATAGGCGGGGAAAGGAAGAAAGCTTATGGTAAGGCTTGTCGTAAACCGGACGGTAACTGGGAAATAGTTAAGTAGCGATTTATTGATTTTTAAAATCAATAGTATATCAGTTGAAACCTAAATTTAACAAACAGACTTGGATTGAAGTATAACACGTAATCTATCCAAGTCTTTTTATTTTAGCGTTTTAGCTATATTTATTTGTCGTACTTAGTAAACTCAAATTCTTGCATTCTTAACTTTTAGAAAAATTATGTCTCCAGTAGTAGAGTTTTGTTCAGTTAGTAAATGTTTTGGTTCGAAACTTCTGGTAGATAATGTTAGTTTTAAATTACATCAAAAGGAAATAACTACATTAATTGGGCAAAACGGAGCTGGAAAGACCACTATAGCAAAGATGATATTAGGACTTGAAAAGCACACCCAAGGCCAAATAAGAATAAAAGATAATTTGAACATCGGTTATGCTCCTCAGAAACTGGATTTTAATTTCAATATGCCTTTGAATGCTGAAGCTTTAATAAATACTCTAGCTCCGGGTAGAATTGATAAAGAAGTTTCTGAGCTGATAAATTTTACTGATTTTGACAATGTAAGAAAAGTAGATGTTTCTGAATTATCGGGTGGTCAATTACAAAAACTTGTACTAGCCGGAACACTTATGAATAAACCAGATTTAATTATTCTAGATGAACCTACCCAGTACCTTGATGTTACTAGCCAACAGGAGTTCTATAAGTTGCTTAAGCAAATAAAAGAAACAACAGGTTTAACAGTTTTTTTGATCTCACATGACTTGTTTACGGTGATGAAAAATTCTGATCAAGTAATTTGTATTAATGGCCATGTCTGCTGTATAGGGAAGCCAAATGAAGCCAGCAATAATTTAGATTTTAAAAATGCTTTATCAGAAATAGGGTTCTATGTTCATACGCATAATCATACGCATAATCATTAATGGAATACATATTTAGTTATCAATGTTTATAATAATTACTGTTTCAGTTTTGATTGGCTTTATTTTTGCTCCTCTTGGCTGCCTTGTTTTATGGAAAAGATATGTATATTTTGGAGATGGTCTTGCGCATGCCAGTATGTTTGCAGGTATCGTAAGTGTGATGTCCGGATTGCCTGTTTTCTATGCTGGGCTACTTAGCAGTAGCCTATTTGCTTTTATCATTTTTAAATTGCGGAGTAATTCCGGTAATAGTGCAGCAATTGGTTTAACCACAAGCATAATGATATCCTTAAGCTTAGCATTAGCTTATTCTTATCCTGGTCAGATTAATGTTACTAAATATTTGGTAGGTGACATTATTTCAGCAACTGCGCAAGATATCAAGTTATTATTTTTTATTCTTTTAGCAGTTTTGATATTTTTTCTCTCTTCATATAAAGGCCTTGTTTTAATGATTTTAAGTAAGGACATTGCGGAATCAAGGGGAGTAAAGGTTAAATTTCTTGAACTAGCTTTTCTAGCCGTTCTGTCTTTTGCAGTGCTATCAACTATTAAGATTGTTGGAGCGTTACTTGTTACCAGTATAATAGTCATTCCGGCAATGATAGCTAGAATAGTTGCAAAATCGCCGGTTTCAATGATTGGTTTTGCTATCCTTTCTTCTTTAATGATGAATTTTATAGGGGGAATCTTGTCTTTTTATTTAGATATACCTTTTGCTCCATCTATTATATTATCTGGAGGATTTATATATTTTCTACTTTTACTTATAAAACACTTTAAAAAGTTGTTGTTTAAAACTCGTCACTAGATTCAGTTGCAGTGCCACTAGATGGTTCTCCTAATAGTTTCAGCGGATCTTCTTCTAGCTGTAAAAAAGGAGAAGAAGGTAATGAATCAGGTAAATCTAAGGATTTAGAAAAAACACCTTCTGAAGAAGATTTTAAAGGTGTGTATTCTTCCCTTGTGCAAAACATAATTTTTTACGTGCGGGACTATTCTTTAATGGTTTTTCCTTAAAAGAAGAAAGTTGAGGCGTAAGAAAAGAGCTAAAATCCTCAACTTCTTCTGTATATGTATATACTTTAGGAACCTCATAAACCTTTAATACTTTGTCACTTACCTTATCTGGAGTGAATTCATCAGTAGTAGATTTAATTGTAATAAGTTTATTAATTTTTGTTAAATACCCTACTGAGCCTTCGGTATCCACTTTAATCAGGCCGTATCCGTTTTTTTAGCAAGAGAACAATTTTCTTCATTATCATCAATTAAATATATTGATTGTTCTTTTGTTATTCCAAAATGATCCATAGCTTTTTTTATATGCTTTAACTTACCAAGATAAAAAGTAGATGAAGATCCTGAGATGATTTTAATTTTATTTATTTCATCTTCTGATAAGTCTAATTTTTGTAAAGCTGCTTCATTACCTCTGGGTATTCCGATAAGGTGGTAATAGCTATTTTGTGGCCATGTTTTAGTGTCATGCGTATGGTAGATAATAGATTAATAGGATCACTTAAGCCGTTAGCAGGATCTGCTAAAAACTTGTCTATTAATTCTTTCGGCACTTTTCCCTTAATATTTTTGGTATTACTCCGGCCTTTAAATATTGAACTAATATTAGAGAAATGATATAATGATATTGTATCAAGAGTAATAACAAAATGTCTAATAAAAAATTATCACCAAGCGATCTCAAGATATTAAGAAAGAAATGTTGTGCGCCAGGTATTTTAGTTCACCCCTTGCGCCAGATGAGAAGTCCACTTTATACTAACTTTTTTGTATCATATTGTCATCCTCCATTTTAAATTTTGGCGTAAAATTTTTTCGGTAAGAATCACCCTCTAATACTACTCTATACGAATTATTAACTATTCTATCCAAAGCAGCGTTAGCCATAACAGGATCAAAAAATATTTCTGCCCATGTTTCAATTTTCCTATTTGTGGTAATGATCAGACTAGCATTTATATGCACGGCCGCTATTAAATCATATAAGTCAGATGATTGTTCTGCTGACAAAGTTTTTAAGCCGAAGTCATCTAAAATCAATAAATCAACTTTTGTGTATCGCTTAAAAATGACATCATAAGTAAAATCGGCTCTAGAGCGATAAAATTCATTAAGTAGTTCGTTGCTCCTTATAAACTTTACCTTTTTATTGCGCTGGCAAGCTAACATTCCAAGAGCTTGAGATAAGTGCGTTTTACCAGTACCTACCGGCCCCATAATGATTACATGGTTCTTTTCTTTGATAAATTTTGCAGTCATTAAGTCATTAATTGCATGTCTAATTTTGAGTGAATATCGTTTTAAATCAAACCCTTCAAATGTTTTTGTTTCTTCAAATTTTGCTTGGACAACTCTTCTTTGCAGAGAGCTTTGATCTCTATTATCCACCTCATCTTGGAATAGCATTAAAAGCAGTTCTTCATATGGCATTGCAGCGTCTCTGGCTTGCCTTAGCCTGCTATCCAAACTATCAGATATTCCAGATAACTTAAGTTGTTGTACCAAATTATCGAGTTGCAAGTTAGGCATAATTAGCCTCCATATCAGAGCTATATTTAAGCATTAGCCTTAATATTCTTCACTTTGCCGCCTTCAATATTAGGAATAGAGTACTGATCCAGTTTATTTTTTAAAATATTAGATATAGCCTCATAAGTATAATTATCATAAGACACAGCTCGCAAACATGCAGCTTCTAGTCTGTCATTACCGTATGTCTGCGATAATCTTAAAATACCTTGAACTTTACGTAGTGATATTCTACCGCCTGATGCAAGAATTCTGCTTATTACTTGGTATGTAGAATTACCTATGCCTTTAGCACAACTTAAACATTTTTCAGGATTATTCTCTAAATAATATAAAGCAGATTTTGGGTAATCTTTTTCGTCGGTAATCCATTGACCTTTATTATAATTCCTCGGATGGGTTTTTATGATCTGGTGTTTATAATAGGCTGTAACGGTTTTTAGCCCAATACGAATACTAACCTCTTCCCCGATATATTTTGTTGGCACCGAATAAAAATTACCTTTGACCATAAAATGGTGATCTTTTGTACTGTGCAGGTAGTCCAAATCGGCATATCAAAAATACCTGACGGTATAGGAAGTAAACATTCCTTTTCTTCCAATAAAAATGTATCAATTGGTTTTGATCCTGTTGTAGTACATATTCTATGTGATATTTCATTTTTACACCACTTGATCGCTTCAATATTAGCCTCTATAATATTGCTATATGATTTACCGGCTATAAGTTGTTCTCTAACTATCCTAATAGAGCGCTCCACTTTGCCTTTATGCTCCGGCTTAAAAACTTTAGTTGGATCTATTGTAAAACCATAAAACCTTGATAATTCTGAATAAGTCTCATTTAAAGTATGGTCATAAATATCAGGTTTAATGACCCCGGCTTTTAAATTATCCAATATTACTCTACTGGGTACACCACCAAAAAAGTTGAAAGCATTTACATGGAGCTGAGCCCAACTAACTTGGTCCTGTGAAAAAGCAAACTCTACGTAACGATAACGACTATGGGACAGAGTCATTACAAAAGCATAAAGTTTTCTATTTTTACCATTAACATCCTGAATCTTGCCAATATAACCAAAATCTACCTGAACTTCTTGACCCGGTTCAGTCTTTATATGAATAGTACTCTTGGGTAGCTTAGGAAAATTTTTGAATATATCGGTTAATACTCCGATTACTTACTTTCACACCTTCTGATAATAGTAAACGCCGAATTTGGGTGTGGGTTATACTTCTTTGTTTTAGCCAGTTCCCTATTGCCTCATTATATTCTGCAAGCATTATCATCGCAGATGCTTTCTGTATAGGTTCGTTCTTATATAATTTTTCTTCAACCTTGATTGCTATTCTGTTTAATTCAGAATCACTAGCTAAAATACTGAGATTTTCTTGTCTTGCTAACTCAATATATTTTCTTATTGTATCCCTCGATAGATCAAATGATCTGGCTATCTGTCTTTGGCTGTTACCTTTGATGTGCTGGTACAGCACTTCTCTAATTGTTGACATACTATATTTCCTCATTCAATTTAATTTAAACTCTAATTTAGTTAACAAATAAATTAACTAAATTAGCATTGTTCTTTTCTTTTGAAAGTGGACTTCTCACCTGGCGCAGGGGTGGACTAGTACGCTTGGCGCAGATTCTTTTTTAGTGGCCTAGTATACCCCCTGGCGCACAACATTTATCTAACAGCTAATGAGCTTTAATTTAATAAGCAATTGAAAAAGTTGAATAAAACATATATACCTAAGTCAACATTTTACAACTGGAAAGAACAAATATTATATTACTCTTGATACAATATCATTATATCATTTCTCTAATGTTAGTTCAATATTTAAAGGCTGGAGTAATATTATGTACAACGTTTCAGTCAGATTAAATCAGGCTGCTTTTGCAGAGACAGAAGCAAAACATTCTCTAATTGGCCAGATCTCAGACAAAATTAGCAATATCATTACAGTTTTATCTTTTGCTACTCGAAAAATAGAACTAAAGAAATTAGATGAGCAAGTCACAACAGAATTCATTCCAAAGCAGATTATTCTTTATAAATATGCTTTTATTAATAATGTAGTTAGCGGTGTATTTTTTTCTGATAATGACAATATTTTTTATATTTTATATGGTACATCTACGCCAAAATGGACTAATTAGCGTTGGAGATTTTGCTTTTGTTTTTTCTATTTCGGTAGTGATAATAGATGAAACCTGGAGAATAACTCAATCAATGCAGAATTTTGTCCGTATTATTAGGGACTTACGAAGTTCTATCGCTTTTTTATATGCTCCTCAACTTGATGTTGACCAGCCAAATGTTAGATCTTTGAGTATTACCAGACCGCAGATAGAATTTAAGGAGGTCAGTTTTGGTTATAGCGCAGAAGAAAAAGTCTTTAAAAACCTTAATTTAACAATAAAAGCTGGCGAGAAAATAGGTTTGGTTGGTTATTCAGGAACCGGTAAATCGTCTCTAGTAAATCTATTGCTTAAATATTTTAAAGTGTCAAAGGGTCAAATACTTATCGACGGCCAAAATATTAATGATATAAGCCCGGATTCTCTCCGGGAAAATATTGCAGTTATTCCTCAAGATACCATGTTATTTCATAGATCCATTTTAGAAAATATAAGATATGGGAGGCTGAATGCTACTGATGCAGAAGTTATAGCTGCAAGTAAAGCGGCTCATATTCATGATTTTATTGTTGGATTACCACACCAATACCAAACTTACGTAGGAGAAAGGGGAGTAAAACTTTCAGGGGCGGGCAAAGGCAGCGCATCTCTATTGCTAGAGCTATTCTAAAAGATGCTCCTATACTGATTCTAGATGAAGCTACTTCATCACTTGATAGCCATACTGAAAAATTAATTCAGGAAAGTCTTAATGTTCTTATTGAAAATGAAGGGAAAACAGTTATTGCGATTGCTCATAGACTTGCTACTTTAAAACATATGGACAGAATTCTTATCATGGATAAAGGTAAAATTATTAAAGAAGGTACTCACCACGAGTTACTGCATAATCATAAGGGGCTGTACAAGAAATTGTGGAAATTTCAAGAAGTATAAGTAAGCTAGAAACCCTGCTATTAAAAAATCTTTTCCTGTTTCGGTGCAAAATTGTTTAATTTATCGTTTTTTTTGACTAAACTTAGGTAAGTGATAATAATTTGTAAAATTATTCTAGGTAAGGGTATTTTGAAATGAAAAAATTTACAATTAATTGTGATTTTGGTGGGCAATTATCTCCATTTACTATTTTTATCGGGAAACCCGAACACTCCTATCATCCGTTGCATTTTCAAGCAGATTGGCTTTCAAAACAACGTGGTGGAATGATACCCGGGGATGTTATGGATGCTGTGAGTCAGCTTCAGGAATTAGCAGAAAAAAACGGCGTTTCTTTAGAAGAATTATGTGTATATGCTTTAGGGACAAAAGAAGAACAAGCTGCTCTTGAGGGAAATACCGAGAAATCAAGTACAGAAACCCCTCAGGTTCCTGAAGAAGAAACAAACAGTAATGAATAGCTTAAGTCATCCAAATTTTATTTGATACAATTCGTAAAGTACGCTATACTACCATAAGTAGTAAGTTTAAAAGTTTTTTTTAAACCATTAAGTGTATAAAATAAATTAAAGAAATATTGTTCTATGACCTTGACTATAACACGTCCAAAAGTAACTAATGATAGTGCTGTTCAAGTTGTTCCAGCGTAGGTTACTACTCCTTATGAGGGAGAAACAAATACAACAAAACTACTTCAGTTAGTATACCCCTAGTCCTCGTAACAAATCTGGAACCTGAAGATTTAGCTACGTCTGGTACTGCTGTTATAATATTCTAGGGAAAGAAAATGGCACAGGTACAGAGAGGCCTATACCCATAACCTGCTAGAAATTTTTATTCCGTTTAGTGAATAAATATCCTAACTTTTCTAAAATAGAAGAAATCCTGAATGTGCTATAGAAAACTAGGTAGTTCTTTTTCAAGTACTGTAAGTTTTTCAATATCTCCACCTCCTGCTTGGGCGAGCTCAGCTTGTCCACCTCCGCTTCCCCCAATAAAACCAGTTAATTTTTTTACAATATCCCCGGCATTATACTCAGATGTTATATTTTTAGACACACCAACTAATACTGATAGTTTGTTATCTAATTTACTAGCATATACTACAACCAGATTATTATGATTTTTTATCATATCTTGTATTGCTATACGCAGTAATTTAGAATTAACATTATCAATTTGCTTATATATTAATCTAATACCATTTACATTTTTAGCAATTCTATTAATTTCCTCTATAGTTAAGGATAAAGTTTCTAGCTGTTTTTTTTCTAAATCCTTTTCCAGCTCTTTTTTATTATGAATTAGAAAATCCAGTTTTTGTACCACATCTTGTTTATTAGTTTTGAGGTTATTTACAATAGTGGCCAATAACTTTTCATTTTCCCGAATAAAAGAAAGAGCATAACTGCTACAAACAGCTTCAATTCTTCTAACACCAGCAGCAATTGCACCCTCACTTACTATTTTGAATACCCCTATATCACCGGTTCTAGATACATGTGTTCCGCCGCAGAGTTCAAAAGAATAAGGGTTATCTTGGTCATCTTCATTACCTATTGAAACTACTCTTACTTCATTTTCATATTTTTCGCCAAAGAGTGCCATAGCACCAGATTCTATAGCAGAATTAGTAGACATTAATTTGGTATGTACAGGTGAATTATTTACTATAATTTGATTTACTTTATCTTCAATCAGATCAATTTCAGCTGTGGTTAAGCTATTTGGATGGTTAATATCGAACCTTAACCTATCATGTGCTACTAGTGATCCTTTCTGGGTAATATGCTTACCTAGAACACTTCTAAGTACCGCATGGAGAAGATGGGTAGCAGAATGGTGTATTCTAAGGGATTTACGGTAATAACTATCAATGGTAAGTTTTACTTCGTCATTTTCGGTAACGAGCCCCTCCTCAAGCTCACAGATATGACCATATATTTTTCCTAGATACTTTAGAGTATCTAGAACCCTAATTTTACCATGCAGAGAGGTAATAAAGCCAATATCTCCCATTTGCCCTCCAGACTCGCCATAAAAAGGGGTCTGGTTGGTAATTAAAGTAAATTTTTTACCTTTTTCAGATATTTGCCTAATGCGGGTACCGTTTGTAATTAAACCGAGAACTTTCGCCTCTGAACTATTAAGGGAATAACCCAGAAACTCAGTAGAGCCGAACTCAGATAAAAGATCAAACCATATCTGATCCGTTTTTGATTCTCCAGAACCAATCCAAGCGCTTCTTGCCCGTTCTTTTTGCTCGGTCATCATTTGCTCAAAACCAGCAGTATCAACGGCTATATTCTTTTTCTTTAGTATATCTTGAGTCAAATCTAGGGGAAATCCATATGTATCATAAAGCTTGAACGCTACTTTTCCAGATAGGGTACTATTAGCAGGTAAAATTTTAGTCTCATCTTCTAAGAGGTTTAGACCTCTATCTAAAGTAACCTTAAATCTTTCCTCTTCTTGTCTTAAAATACTGCTAACAAAATCTTCTGCTCTTTTTAGTTCAGGAAATGTATGACCAAACAAATCTACAAGTTTTGGTAGTAATTTATACATTAAAGGTTCTGATGCTCCTAGCTGATGAGCATGCCGCATCGCTCTTCGCATGATTCTTCTGAGCACATATCCCCGTCCCTCATTAGATGGCATAACGCCATCAGCAATTAGGAATGCAGAGGAACGTAAGTGATCTGCTATTACTCTATAAGAAAAAAGTTCTTCGCCTTTAGCTTTTACTTTTAATAGTGATTCGGTATAGCCTATTATTTCTTGAAATAAATCGATGTCATAATTGTCATGTACTCCTTGGATTACTGCCGCCATTCGCTCCAGCCCCATTCCAGTATCAACAGATTTTTTTGGCAATTCAATCCTAGTATCCTTATTTATCTGCTCAAACTGCATAAATACTAGATTCCAGATTTCAATATATCTATCTCCATCAGCGTCTTTGGTTCCTGGTAGACCGCCGAATATTTTATCGCCATGGTCATAAAAAATCTCAGAACACGGCCCGCAGGGACCTGTCTCTCCCATTGACCAAAAATTATCATTGCTAGAAATTCTAATTATTCTTTCATCAGCTAAATTAGCTATTTTTTTCCAGTGCATAATTGCTTCTTCGTCGTCATGAAATACAGTGACATATAGTTTTTCTTTAGGTATTGAAAAACCTTTGGTTAGTAAATTCCATGCATAATAAATGGCTTCTTCTTTAAAATAATCTCCAAAAGAAAAATTACCCAGCATTTCGAAAAATGTATGATGTCTTGAGGTATAACCTACATTATCAAGATCATTGTGTTTACCTCCGGCTCTGACAGATTTTTGGCTCGAAGTAGCCCTGTTATAATCTCTTTTATCGATACCGGTAAATACGTCTTTAAATTGTACCATACCGGAGTTAGTAAACATTAAGGTTGGATCATTTTCAGGTATCAGAGAGCTGGCAGGTACATAAGTATGGTTATTTTTAACAAAGTAATCTAGGAAAGTACTTCTGATTTGTGTTGTGGTGAGTTTTGTCATATCTGAATGTCTGAATTTCTAAATATCTAAAATATTAACTGTATTTCAGGATAGCACATTAAAGAATTTATGGCTAAATTACAATATTATTTTAAAAAGCTTTTTGCAGGATTTTATTGCATTTGAGCTCGAGAGGATATTAGGCATACTTTAATATATAACTTAGTTTATATTTTGTGGTAAGATGTTTAAAATGGAAAAAATTAACCCAAAATTAGAAATAGCGAATAATTTTATCAATAATTTTTTTCCTAAGAAAAAATTGATAATTTTTATTGGGAAAATTGGTATTAGAATTATCGTATGTTACAAACATCAGGCTATAGATAACATTTTCGTTTCTTATGAAAAAGCTGATCATTTCCAAATATGCTGTAAATTTTTAAAGAATTATAAAAAATTTCAAGTGGTGGTTTTACTAGATTCTCCAGAGTGTCAAATAAGGCATGAATTCATGCCTATGCTTCAATCTATAATAAAATCTAATCCTGTAGAGAAATTTATTCAGGATAATTATAACCCAGAAGATATAATTGCTCATAATGTACATAATATAGAGACCAGCCATGTTAACGGTGAAATATGGGAAACGGGTAATGGCTTCTTCTCCGTATGCTACTCCCACAAGCCAGTTACTAGAGTTTGTTATTTATAATTCCTTTGAATTTAACGGTATATATTTTTTATCTCTAGAGTTTGAATCAATAATTAATGCTGTTTTAGCAAAGAAACATATAACTAGGTTTCAAAACGATTTGCAAATTTTTGCTACGATTACTGAAACAAGTGGCATCAGAATTGCAATTAAGTATAAAAAAATGTTCTTGATGAGATAACTATAAGTTTCCCATCAGATAAATCAGATCTTTATATAGCGGGAACAATCGAACAGGCAATTAGCGATAAAATTTTAAAATATAAAACATATGTAACAAGTTTAAACCTAAAAGTTTGTTTAATATTTTTAGGTGATAAAGCTTTATGTGACATTTTTGAAAAAATACCTTCATTCCAAATCTATAATATTGTCACTTATAGTAACAATAGCGTGCTGGCTGAAAATAACGCCAGCCATTTCCAGGATAATAAACTATTAGAGTTGTTTATAGAAAATAGAAAACACCTTGCGACAAATCAATTATTAAGATCAATTACTAAACTTACTACCATTAATTCAGTCATATTTAAACCTTTATTCTTAGTAATAACCGGAATTATTGTATTTCTAATTTATTTGAAATATCACTCAATTTTGGTTCAACAACAAACAATCGAGCTTAATAATAAATATTATTCCCTTTCTGAGAAATCGCGTAGTATAAAAAAACGTTACCTCGAAGTAGAAAATATTTTTAATTTAACAAATTTCTATAACCTACAAACAATCCTTAATATTAAGTTACCTACTCCATTTGATTCTCTAAAAAAGCTTTTTGCTTTAAACAACCCTAACATTAAAATACTAAACGTTAATTGGTATATAGAAGATACAAATTTTACTGATAAAAAAACATTAATGAATGTTGATATATTATATGTAAGCAATAAAAAAGACAACAACGATGTCAAGCAAGTTTTACAGGACTATGTAACTTCTCTAAGGTCGGTTTTTCAAGATTATTACATAAATTATTCTATAGAATATAACAATACTACTGAATTATTAACTACCCTAACTATATCGGTGAAATTAACTGTTAGCAATAAGATAGAGGAGTTATAAATGCTTGATAAATTAGTAATACATCTCAAAAACATAATATTTTTTAAACTGGTGGTATATACTATATCTATTATTTTGCTCGAAGCCCTTATTCCTGAATTACAGGATCAGTTGGTAAAATCTTTACATGGCAAAGGGAAAGCAGAAATTTTGCTCAGTCAATCCATTATCCAACTTAATTCAATTGTAGAATTTGAACAGAAAATTCCTGAAATTAACTCACAATATAAAAATTTACTTGCTAATTCTAATAACAAAATTTGTGATACTAGAGAAAAATTATTAAATAATCTAAGTTTTATTTCTCAAAAACGTAATTTATACGAACCGATAAAAACTAAAGTGATCTGGGTATTTGACAATCCATCCATTCAAAATAAGAGTAGTGAAATTACGCTTTATCAATATGAAGTAACTATAAATTTTACAAGCGATTCGTATGGAGAAATTCTACATGTAAGTGATGACATTTATAAACTTTTACCAGTAGGAGCTGTTATAATCAATATGCAGATAAGGGAACTTCAAGCATTGACTCCTGCGATTATAAAAAAACTTTCAACTAAGGATTTTCCAGGACTTATAGAGGTAACAATGAAAATCCTCCTTAGAGAGATTGTATATGAAGAATAATATAGATCCACTAAAGGATATTGATAATTCTGCTTTCTTAAACAAAATAAAAAGTTATTTAGATAATAATCTAAATAATTATTTAATTACTTCTCTTGCTAATATGCTTGCTATCAATTATGCCCATAGGTTGAAGCAAGAGCCTCAAATAGATGAATATGTTCAAAAATGTGTTGATAGGCTCAAAAATCATTTAAAGCATATGATAGTTACCGACGAAAGTTTTTCTGAAGTAATGACTTTATTTGCAATTGCTATAACTGATAAAAAGGAAATCGATGATGAACTAGTTAATACTCAAGAAAAAAACCAAGATATTTTTATAGATGATTTAGTAGCTGCTCACTTTAGCGATTTATCACCTGCCGAACAAAAGAATGTAAAAGAAATTTTGAAAACTTTAGTAAATGGACGCGATGGAAAAGAAATAATGAATTTGATCAATTCAGATCCAAAATTATTCTATTCGGTAGTATTTAGCGCGTACAAAGAAAAAGCTAAACAGAAAGAAATCATGCACGCTGTAACGATTAACCTAAATAAAATAATTGCCGATACTAAATCTATTAATAGAAAAAATAATATTATTACTCTGGCCTTTAAATATTGAACATTATATAGTAGCATAAGCTATTTCTTTCTTTTTAAAATAATTTTGAATTTTTATACCATTAAACTGAATTTGTGTTAAATAGGACCGTACATTAATTGTTAAATCTTTTACTGATTTTAGTACTCGAAAATTATTGGAGTTAGCTTTGACATCTTGGTTTACAAGTTCTTGTGGATTCATATCAGGACAATATGATGGTAAATAAAACAATTCTAGCTTGTCCTTATGTCTTTCTACATAAGCTTTTACCTTTTTACTGTGATGCACTCTATGATTATCTAATATCAAAAATATTTTCTGCTTAATTTGTCTGATCAGTCTACCTAAAAATTCAATACACTTTTTGCTGGTAAAATTATCTTCAAATACCATCCAGTTCATAAACCCTTGCGGACTAATAGCAGCTAGCATATTACATTTAAATCTTGAGCCACTTCTCTTGATTGCTGGGGTCTTGCCTTTAAGACCATATGTTTTACCTCGATTATCTGTTGATTGTATCCCCATTTCATCTCCCCAATAAATTCTAGCACTTTCTTTCATTGCACGAGACTTGATTTCTGGATATGTGACTGTTAACCATTCTTTTATCTTCTCTGGATTACGTTGATAGGCTGATTTAATTGGTTTTTGAGACGTAAAACCCAATCTATTCATAATTTTTCTTATAGAACGCCTGTTATACTGATAAAGGTAATTGGATTCTATATATTCTTGTACCACTTTACTATTCCATAACGTATAATCCATTCCCAATTCATCAGGTGTATGTGATAAAATTTTAGATTTTAATTCCTCTTCTTGATTTTTACTGATTTTAGATCCTGTTCCTACCTTTACTCCTCGCTTCTTATAGCGAAAGCTTTCTTCCTTATAAATTTTGTACTCTTTAAGATATTTCCATATAGAACTCCTAGAAAACCCAAAGGTAATAGATGCTTGTTTCTTACTTATTCCATGTATAACTATTGCTTCCACTGCTTTCTTTCTTAATATCTTGAGATCGCTTGGTGATAATTTTTTATTAGACATTTTGTTATTACTCTTGATACAATATCATTATATCATTTCTCTAATGTTAGTTCAATATTTAAAGGCCGGAGTAATAAGTCTATAACGTCAAAAATTACAATGGCAACGGGACTAGTCGCTATTGCTTCAGCTGGAGTCTTCATAGGAGGGCTAATGCTTCCAGCACTTATTGTGCCAGCCTTTGCCCTTTCCGTTAAGTTTGCTCCGGTTGTAGGTGAAAGGATAGGGGAAACTATAGCACAAAATAATGGCATGGTACAAAAAAAGCAAACTCACTTAAAAGAATTTATGGTGTCAATTACACAAACGGAATTAGGGCAAAAACTTTCTCATTCTAAAGCCCATAAAAAAGATTTAATGTTAAAACCGGAATTAGAAATCAAATCTCATGTCATAGATATTTTAAACCAAGCACGTAGCAAGGATATTAATAAAAAGAACTCTAGGCAAAGGTAATAGATAGTAATTTAGAAAAAATTATTATATAAGCCCTCAATAATTTATGCAGCAATATTACCCAACTTTCAATTAGAGTATATTATATTAAATTGCTTAATAGTAAACATTTATTGGGCAGGATTTTTTAATTTACTTATGTTCGTACAAGAGACTTAAAGCATTACCTACTTTTTTGCACGGAAGCAAATCCTTATCCTTAAAATCCTATCAGTCTTCTGTATTAATGAATTCTTTAAATTCTGCAATTATTTTTGAGTATAATTTATATTTAAAGGGGATGATATTTTCTAATAATTTATTGACCTCAACCCATTGCCAACTGTCAAATTCGGGATGCTTGGTCTTAACATTTATATCAGAATCCTGGCCTGTAAATTTTATTAAAAACCATTTCTGTCTCTGTCCGCAGTATTTTCCTCCCCAAAGTTTATGAACTAGGAATGGGGGCAGCCGGTAGCTATGCCATTTTTTACTTTCGGCAATTATCTCACCTTGGTTACTACCTATTTCTTCTGCCATTTCTCTTAAAGCGGCTGCACTTGGTGTTTCACCCAAGTTAATTCCACCTTGTGGCATTTGCCAACCGTTTGTTTTAGAATCAATTCTTTTTCCTACAAAAATCTGGTTATTTTGATTAATGATCATCATTCCAACACCTGGTCTAAAAGGAAGTTTTAGTTCAGGTGTTTCTATTTTTTTTTGTACCATATTTATTTTTGCTCCTTTGAAAGGATAAAAGAGAAAAAAACCATACAAGATCCAATATTAAAAAATATAAAATAACTTTTTATAAGAATTCTGGTTCTTTCCACTATGCTATTTATTTTTTCTTTTCTCTAATTATTAATCCACGAATTAAATCGTAAGCCCGAGCATATTGATAATCTTTCTTGTACTTTTCAGACATTTTATGGTTCTCAATTTTTTCTGGTGTAGCAACAGCTTTAGAATCCAGTTTATCTTCGTTATTATATTTTTTTAGATAGCTTTTTATTGAAGACTCATTGAATGCACTATCTTTTTTTTCTTTTTCTGTATACTCAACTTTTGCATTTTTAATGAAAATATCCGGTTCAATGCCTTTACCATTTATAGATCTACCATTTGGGGTGAAATATTTAGCGGTAGTAAACTTTACTGCTGCCCTTTTGTTAATTTGTGTAAAGGTCTGAACCAACCCCTTACCGAAAGAGGTGGTTCCAATAATAATGGCTCTACTATGATCCTGTAAAGCTCCAGCTACAATTTCAGAAGCCGAAGCAGAACCAGAATTAATTAATACTACCATAGGAACTTGGGGAGCTTTTTCAACAAATCTACCTGCAGAAATTACCACATTCTCCTCATCTTTTTTTCCTTTAGTTGATACTATTATTCCATGATCTAAAAAATATTCGCAAACTGCTATTGCTTGATCAAGAAGACCTCCTGGATTGTTTCTCACATCCAAAATTAAACCTTTTATCTCTTTCTTCTCAAGCTGGGCCTTTTTAGATAAATCTTTTACTGCTTTTTTAAGTTCACTTATGGTTTGATTGTTAAAGGTGACAATTCTTATGTAGCCAATTCCACCATAATCATCTAATTCTAAATCAGACTTTATTGGTTTTATCTTAACAATTTCTCTTACTAAATCGATTTCAGTAGTTTGATTACCATCTTCTTTTACTACAAGCAAATTAAGCTTAGTTCCAGGTTCACCACGCATCTCGCGGACAGCTTTGTTGTAGCCAAGAGTAGAAACTAATTGTCCGTTAACGCCTACGATATAATCCCCTGCCTTAATTCCTGCTTTATAGGCGGGCAAATCATCAATAGGTGAAATAACTTTTATAGCACCTTGATCAGGAATTATTTCTACACCTATACCTCCGAATTCCCCGTCTGTTTGATCAAGGAAAAACTCAAGATCATCATCAACAAAATATCCGGAATATGGGTCAAGAGAAAGCAACATACCATTAATTGCTTCATCTGTCATTTTTTGGTAATCTACCTCTCCCATGTAATCTTTACCAACACGCTGTAAAACTTCTTGAAACTGTTTGCAATAGTAGGGTGGGGGTTGATTATTAATTTCTTTTTTTTTCTCTTCTTCAGCAAACGTTACCGAAGCACCGAATATAGTTATGAGAACCGTTAGTAAGGTTAAAGAACAAAAAAACGAGTTTAAAAACATTTCAAGGTAAAATTTTAAAAAAGGTTGTACCTTCCTTTTTCTCAATTTATAAGGCTCTTTGCTAATTGTTGCTAGAAGGTTGCTTAGCAGAGCAATAATTAATTGTGTGTTTATACTGGCTGATTGGCGAGTAAGTGTTCCCCAGTGACAACTTTTTGGGCTGTAATTTCTTTGCTTTTCAATAAAATCAAACATATATTTCGAGGTTTCCTTCCTTATTTAATAATGCTTTTTCCTGAATAAATTTAAATCTCTTTTCAGGATTTTTTCCCATTAGATTATCTACTATTACATTTGTATTGTCAAAGTCATCTATGCTCACTTGATATAAGAGTCTTAATTTAGGATCCATAGTTGTCTCTTTAAGTTGTTTTGGAGTCATTTCGCCTAGGCCCTTAAATCTTCCAACTTCAATTTTCGCCTTACTTTCGGAAGATAATTTTTCTGTAATCAATAGTTTTTGCTCGTCATTAGCGGTATAATAGGTCTTATTATTCTGCGTTATCCGGTATAGAGGCGGTTTTGCTAAATATAAATGGCCATTAACTATGAGTTTGCGCATTCGAATAAAAAAGAAAGTCATTAATAAAGAAGCTATATGTGCGCCATCCACGTCGGCATCTGTCATAATTATTATTTTTTCGTAGCGTAAGTCTTCTTCTTTGTAATGGTTCATTGAGCCGCAGGCAAGGGCTGTTCCAAGGTCTTGGAGTTCCTGATTTGCTAGAATTTTTTGCAACGGAGAATTTGCTACATTTAAAATTTTACCTCGAAGTGGTAATATTGCTTGGGTTTCCCTATCTCGTGCTTGTTTTGCTGATCCCCCGGCAGAATCCCCTTCAACTAAAAAAAGTTCTGTCCCTTGCGCATTACTCCGTGTGCAATCAGCAAGCTTACCTGGTAATCGTAGTTTCTGAGTGGCATTTTTTCTGTTAACTAATTTCTCGTTTTTGCGATTTAACCTATATTCAGTGTTATTTATAAGGTGAGCTATTAATATATCAGCCACTTTTTTATTACTGCTAAGCCAATGATCAAAATGATCTTTAATCATATTTTCAACGTGCTTTGCAATACCATTGGAAACTAGTTTTTCCTTGGTTTGACCTTGAAATACAGGATTTGTAATAAAAACTGAAATAACAATACAAGCTGATTCTAAAATGTCCTCGGGAGTTATTAAAGATACCTTTTTAAGCCCTGTCATTTCGCCATAAACCTTTATACTTCGGTTTAATGCTGCTCTGTTACCTTGTTCATGAGTTCCACCTTGCGGAGTTGGAATAGTATTACAGTAAGATTGAACAAAATTATCTTCTTCATGCCAGCAAATTGCCCATTCTATTTTAATGTTTTCTGCTGTTATCTCAGCATTACCGGAAAATATTTCCCCTCCGACAATTTTATCCTTATCAAGCTTTGAGTCTAGATAATCTCTAAGACCATTTGGAAAATGAATAACTGATTTTTCTGGAACTTCCTGATTCTGAATCAGTTCTGGAGCGCAAACCCAATGAATCTCAAAGCCTTTATATAAATAGGCTTTGGATTTTGCTAAATCATAAACTTTTTTTGGTTTGAGGCTTATCCCCCCAAAAATTTCTGGATCAGGGATAAAGGTAATCTTAGTGCCTCTTGATTTTTTTGGAGCGTCTTTTTTCTCTAACTTCGTTAAAACATGACCTTTGGAATAATCCTGGCTATAAACGAAACCGTCCCGGTAAACCTCTACATTTAATTTCTCTGATAAAGCATTTACTACCGATATTCCAACACCGTGTAATCCCCCTGAAGTCTGATAAGCCTTATCGGAAAATTTCCCCCCCGAGTGTAATGTTGTCAAAATCACTTCTAGAGCTGGTTTATTAGGGAATTTAGGGTGATTATCAACTGGTATGCCTCTTCCGTTATCTGCTATTGATATACTGCCATTAGCAAACATTTCAATGATAATGCGATTAGCATATCCGGCAACCGCTTCATCCATAGAATTATCAATTACTTCTGAAACCAAGTGATGTAGTGAAGTTTCGTCAGTCCCGCCTATATACATGCCGGGGCGCATGCGTACCGGTTCTAAACCTTCTAAGACTTCTATATCACTTGCGGTATAGGATTCGTCCTTAGAGCCTTTCTTAGTATTAGCAAAATTAAACAAATCGGACACTAAATATACCACCTTAAATGCTAAAATTAACTGGAATAAATCTATATAACTTTCTAGTAAAAAGCAATAATAACATCAAATAGAAGGCAACTATATGGGGTCGATTTTAGCTTAAGTAATATAAAAAATTACCAAATAAATTGGTAATGATAATAACGATTTTATTAACTATTTTTTATCCACATATACCATATTTATTAACAATAAAATATTATTATTACGGTTTAAATTCTTATAAAACCAACAAAATTGGATATTATTTACTAATATACATCAATACGATTAATAACTATATATAGTATGTCAAGTAAAAAAACATACAATATCCGTAAAAATAACTATTGAAGAAAAATGAGTTTATGCGTTATGATCAAGGCAAGTTGATCTAAAATTCTAAACAGTTTTAGTTTTAAAATTTTTGATTGCAAAATTTGTATAATCCATCTTAAAAACAGGAAAAAGAAATAATGTCTAAGGCCAAAGGAAATAAATACAAGGTAAAAATCGATAGAAGTCGTGATAGTTTGCTTAGTGATTTTGGTAAAGCGGTCTTAAAGGATCGTTACCTAATAAAAGGAGAAGATTATCAGGATTTATTTGCAAGAGTTGCAAGCTATTATGCAGATAATGAAACTCACGCCAATAAAATCTATGATTATATAAGCAAGCTGCATTTTATGCCAGCTACCCCTATACTTAGTAATGGCGGCACAGATAGGGGATTGCCGATTTCTTGTTTCTTGAATGAAACTGACGATAGCTTAGAGGGTATTGTAGGGCTTTGGACCGAGAATGTTTGGTTAGCATCTAAGGGAGGGGGTATTGGAAGTTATTGGGGTAATGTTCGTTCTATTAATGAAACAGTGCATGGAAATGGCAAAACCTCTGGTATTGTGCCGTTTTTAAAGGTTCAGGATTCTATGACCCTGGCAATTTCTCAAGGCTCTTTGCGCAGAGGTAGTGCAGCAGTTTATTTACCTATTGATCACTCGGAAATTGAAGAGTTTATTGACTTGCGTCGTCCTACCGGGGGAGATATAAACCGTAAGGCTCTAAATCTACATCATGGGGTTGTAATTCCCGATAGCTTCATGGAAGCAGTTGAAAATAATACTACTTGGGATCTAAAAAGCCCTCGTGATGGAAGTGTAATAAATACAGTTAGAGCACGAGATTTATGGATAAAATTACTCACTACTAGAATTGAAACTGGAGAGCCTTATATACTATATATTGATGCTGTAAATAAATATATTCCAGAACATCATAAAAAGTTGGGTTTAAAAGTAAAAACTTCTAACCTTTGCTCTGAAATTACTCTTCCAACAGGTATTGACCATCTTGGTAATAATAGAACAGCGGTATGCTGCTTATCGTCTCTTAATCTAGAATATTATGAAGACTGGAAAGATAACAAAGAGTTTATCCCCAATATTATGAGGTTCCTTGATAATGTCCTTGAGGATTTTATCACAAAAGCTCCAGATAGTATGAGCAGAGCTAAATATTCAGCAATGCGTGAACGTAGCGTCGGTCTCGGGGTAATGGGCTTCCATTCGTTTCTGCAAGCACAGAATGTGCCTATAGAATCAGTAATGGCTAAGGTCTGGAATAATAAAATATTTGAACATATAAACAAGGAAGTAAATGCTGCATCTGTGCTTCTGGCAGAAGAAAGAGGTGCGTGTCCCGATGCAGCTGAAGTTGGTGCGAAAGAGCGTTTCAGTAATAAAACATCTATAGCACCCACTGCTTCTATTTCTATCATTTGTGGTAACTCTTCTCCTGGAATAGAACCTTTTGCTGCCAACAGTTTTACCCAAAAAACTTTAACAGGCTCTTTTAATGTAAAGAATAAGAATTTAGTAAGGTTACTAGATAAAAAAGGTTTTAATACCGACCAGGTCTGGTCCTCTATTTCAACTCATGAAGGTTCGGTACAACATTTAACATTTTTATCCGACCATGAAAAAGATGTTTTTAAAACAGCTTATGAAATTGATCAGAATTGGATTATTGAGCTGGCGGCCGATAGAATGCCTCATATCTCTCAAGCTCAATCTTTAAATATTTTTATGCCAGGAGACGTTAGCAAAAAATATTTGCATGAAATTCACTTCAAAGCGTGGAAAAAGGGAATCAAGAGCTTGTACTATTCTCGCTCTACCTCTATCCAAAGAGCGGATAAAGTATCTCATGCAGTTTCAACGGATAAGGGGATGGCTGAGTTAGAGAAAAAAAATAATATTAATTTACAACTAAAAGCATCTTCAAAAACTGAATATGATGAATGTTTATCATGTCAGTAGAATAAGAACGGTTTATTACGAATAATATCAAGGAGAAATTAAAATGTCATTATTATCAGCAAAACCAATTTACAAACCTTTTTCATATCCTTGGGCTTATGAAGCATGGCATGTTCAGCAAAAAATCCATTGGTTACCGGAGGAAGTGCCACTAGCTGATGATGTAAAAGATTGGAAATATAATTTAACGCCAGGAGAAAAACATTTACTGACTCAAATTTTTCGCTTTTTTACGCAGGCCGATATTGAGGTAAACAATTGTTATATGAAGCATTATGCTAAAGTGTTTCAACCAACTGAAGTGCAGATGATGCTGTCTGCTTTCTCTAATATGGAAACAGTTCACATAGCGGCTTATTCACATTTACTCGATACTATAGGTATGGATGAAGCTGAATATCAAGCGTTCATGAAGTATAAAGAGATGAAGGATAAGTATGACTATATGCAGAAATTTGGGGTAGAAACCAAAGAAGATATAGCAACTACTCTTGCAGTGTTCGGGGCTTTTACGGAAGGCCTACAGCTTTTTGCCTCTTTTGCTATCTTACTCAATTTTCCTCGTTTTAATAAAATGAAGGGAATGGGCCAGATTGTCACTTGGTCGGTTCGTGATGAAACTTTGCATACTAACTCTATAATTACTTTGTTTAAAACTTTTGTGCAGGAAAATCCTGAAGTTTGGAATGAAAACTTAAGAAGTAGACTTTATGAAGCTTGTGCCACTATAGTCCATTTTGAAGACGCTTTTATTGAACTGGCGTTTGAGGTTGGCGGTATTGATGGGTTAACAGCTAGAGAAGTACGCCAGTATATAAGATATATAGCCGACCGCAGGCTCATGCAGCTCGGTCTAAAGGAAATATATCTAGTAGATAATAATCCTCTTCCTTGGCTCGATGAAATGTTAAATGGAGTAGAACACACTAATTTCTTTGAAAACAGGGTTACTGAGTATACTAAGGCTGCAACAGTCGGTACTTGGGAAGAAGCTTTCGAAAATATGGATAAAAGCTAATATAATAGAGTAAGCAGTTTTCAAAATGACATAGCTCACTTCCAATTTTTTTTGCTTAAAAAAAATGTATTGTTTTAATTAAACTATGCTGGTACCATGCCGTTATTAATTGACAAAATTATCATATGAGGAGGGTATCTTAATGTCTAATAAAAAGAAGAATTTTTTAAAAACTTTTGCGCTTTTCGCTTTTGTCTCTTAGTACAACATCAATTGCTTTAGCTACAAAGAACACGCAGGATTTTATCAATGTCATTACCTTTGGTGATAGTTTTGTAGATGGCCATACTTCACCGGTTAGTGGCCTGCCAGTTACCACTTATGCAAAAACTTTAGCGGAACAACTAGGTTTTGCCTTTACAAGAAATGAAACTAACTTTGCTCTTGGGGGATAGTTCTAAACATTTGGTAGGGGGGAACGGCTACAAATCCTTTGGGCGGAATTACTGATTTTGGTATAGGCGATATAAATACTTATTTAACCCAAAAAGGAAAGTTTGGTGCTAATGATTTAGTTATCTATGCTCCTTTATCTAGTGAGTATATTTTTTATGATCAAATATCAGAGAGTGGTGCGCTTACAGGTGACGTTTTTTCTGAAGGATTTGGGTTTAATAGTGACGTTGATTCTTTAATTGCTTCTGGTAAAGCTGCGAATTTTGGTGAGGTCCGAGCTAAGGTAATAAATGGTTCTTTAGCTGTAAATGAAGAAAATTTTCCTATTTTGTTCACTAGGTTTTTCCAGCAAACAGAAAATAGTGCCCAGAGTTTTGTGCAACTAGCAACCCTTAATGGTGCTAACTACATTTTGGTTGGAAACCATTATAATGATGAGTTAAGGCAGCTGGAGCTTCGCGGTTTTGGGGAAGAGTTTTTCAACGTAATTTCACGAGAAATGTGACGCGCCCAAATAAGAGGGGTGTTAAAAGTTCCTCAGGCTAATATAATATTGTGGGATGAAGCAAATCTTATCCAAGAATTAGTTGCTAATGCTAGCAAATATTTAACAACCGAGGAATAACTCCTTGGAAATTATGTTTCAGATAACGGGAAGACAGGTGTTTTTGATACAACTTCCCATGCTACCCAACCTGTTAACAATATAAAACGTCAGTTTGTTTATTCTGTAATTACCAGCCCAACTCTGGTTTCGCTGCTACGCGAATCTCCACTTAGTTTCGGGATGAAAACCGCGGAAAGAAATCTTGCACTAGCCCAAGGTTTTGCAAGTACCGGCCAGGTACAAAATAATATTGCTGCTTCTGCTGACGTTCCAAATAGTAGTGATAAGTTTGCCATTCAGGTTTTTGGTGATTTCGGTAAGAGCCATACCGGAACATTCAGCAAAAAAACATTAGGTTTCAAAGATGACAGTGCAGTAGATGTCGGAATGGGTCTAAATTACAAAATAAAGGATAATTTACTCATCGGTACAAGAATCGGTTATGCAGAAACTAAAACTAAATTCGTAGCGGACAGAGGTAAAGCTAAAATCAAAGAACAAGCAATATCATTACATGGGGTTTATAGTTTTGAAAAACCGATGTTTGTTTATGCGTCCGCAGGTATTGGTAGACTTAAATACAATATTGACCGTAATATCGCCCTTGGTTTAGCTACCCATAAAGAATATGGTAAAACATCTGGAGACCACCTATTTACCACGCTAGGTACAGGTTATCGCTTTGATTTTGCGAGAAATAATGTCAGTGCTACCCCTTTCGTTGCAGGGCATTATCAATCTGTGACCATGAAAAACTATAGTGAGAAAGATGCTGCTGGTCAAAAAAACTTCTACTCAAATGGACTTTAATATACCAAAAAGAGAATCCATCATGGGCGAAGTTGGTTTAACTCTAGCTAGCAGTTTCTCAATGAAAGAAAGTGTAAAGCTAACTCCTTCCTTAACTGTAAGCTATTTACATGATTGGAAAGATCCAATAAGCCAAGATGTTCAAGGCCGAAACGTTAGTGAATTTAATTACTTTAAAGTTCCTGTATATATAAAGTACGCAAGTCTAATATGCAAATTCAAGGGGACGTTTTAGCTGAAATTAACAACAAATATAAAGTTGGTCTTAATGTAAGTGCTCGCCAACTGGTAGGGTAAAAAGTTGGTCAGTAGGACTTAGAAGTGCTATAAATCTATAAAAAACCTACTTACGGAGCATTTTTTGATCTTTTGTATATATGTTTGGTAAAGCGTATTTATTGATTATTAAAGAGTCTAGTGGTTATTTTAAGAATGTTTCTTAGAGTACAAAATCATTTGTTTTTTATTTTACAGGATTTTGTGTTCCTAAAATTAGAGTCAATCATTTATTTTGTGTAAGTTGTTGTATTTTTTAATTCCAGTAAATCATGCCTAAAATCCCCGCATAAAATTTCAAATTGATTCAATGCCAAAGACCAATTTTTAATCGGCATGGTCCATTTTTTGGTAGCATTTTTTAGAGCCAAAAATACGATTTTTAAAATAGACTTATCATCTGGAAAAACCCCTTTATTGTTGATGATTTTTCTGATTTGACGATTTATCGATTCTATCGCATTGGTAGTATAAATTACCCGCCTAATCTCATCAGGAAAAGCAAAAAGAGGAATAATCCCGCTCCAATTCCTTTGCCAAATATCAGAGATCACAGGATATTTATTATCCCATTTAGCAGCAAACGATTTTAGCTCCAGATATCCTATTTCCTCGCTGTTTGCAGTGTAAATCCTTTTAAGATCCGCTGTGACCGCTTTTAAATCCTTATAAGAAACATATTTTACAGAATTCCTCGCCATATGTACTATACAGAGTTGTACAATCGTATTAGGATAAATGCTATTTATGGCTTCAGGAAAGCCTTTTAATCCATCAACGCATGATACATATATCTGTTTTATCCCTCTGTTCTTTAGCTCAGTTACAACCTGCATCCAAAACTTGGAACCTTCATTTTTACCGACCCAGATCCCCAGTAATTCCTTTTTCCCTTCCATGTTAACACCTATTGCAAGATATACCGCTTTGTTAATTACTGTATGATTATCCCTTGCTTTAACGTGTATGCAATCCAAATATAATATTGGATATACATCGTCTAGGGACCTGTTTTGCCATGTAGTAACTTCTTCTATTACTCCGTCAGTGACAGTTGATATAAGGTCCTTGGAAATATTGGTCTGGTATATCTCCTCTAAATGGCCCTGTATCTCACTGACAGTCATCCCTCTTGCATATAGTGAAATCACTTTATCATCAAAACCACTAAATCTCCTAACTCCTTCAGGAATCAATTGAGGTTCAAATTCTCCTTCCCTGTCCCCTTGAAACATCTACGGTAATCTGATGACCGTCGTCATCTATAATCGTTTTTTCATAACTGCCGTTGCGACGATTATTATCGCTCTTGATTATCTTACTATGTTTAGAATAACCTAGATCGTGTTCTAATTCACTTTCAAGAATTCTCTCTACTATTTGCTTTTTAAGTTTATTAAATAATCCACCCGCGACCAAATAATTCAGATGGATCTGCTTTTGATAGTAATTCTTCGACTAATTTAGTATTTATATCTACTTCTTTTTCTGCTAATTTTTTAGCCATTTTTTCCTCTGTATTTAAGTTGCTTTTTTATAGTATCTTCTACTATATCCTTTTGCAACTTACACAAACTATATGACAGACTCGATTTTTCTATATTTATCGTTTTCCTTGCTTATTTTATTCCGGCAAAATTAGGTTTTTTATAGCTCTCCCTCCTGATAATGCGACAGCAATATGGCCTGCATCCGGTATTGCGGCGGCTGCAGTTATTTTTTTGGATACAAAACGTTACCAGGGATTTTTTTTTAGGGTCATTGGCCGCAAATTTAACCAACTTTACTTCCTCCCTCGACATTTTTATTGATAAAGCCTTAAATTTCGTGGATATATCTCTGTGTATAGCAACCGGAGCAACTATTGAGTCTTTTACCGTAGCTTTTATTATAAAAAAACTCATAGGTTACCCAAATTCACTTTCTCATTGGAAAGATATACTTATTTTATTCATTATAGCCGGTATGGTGGGTTCTATTCCATCACCTACTATAGGCGTTACATCTTTATACCTAAAAGGTATAATTCCCTTTGGTAGCTATTTTATAATTGGTGGGCTTGGTGGATAGGAAACAGCCTTGGTATTATTGTATGTACCCCTATACTCGTCGCTATCTTTACTCCCAATAAATATATTAGCATTAAACGAAAAATACTTATAATTACTCCTCTTATTTCTATTTTTAGTATAGTAATTATTTTATTTATAAACGCAAGTAACTGGGAACATAACAAATTATAACAACAACTTGAAAGCACTGCTAGAAGTACAATAATTCAGCTGGAAAACAAGATATATAATTACATTGAGGAAATATCTGCAATGAGTAATTTTTATCTTGCATACGATCAGGTAGATAGGTCAAATTTTAAATATCTAATTGGTAATCTCTTAAAAAGTTCACCGGAAATATACAGCCTACAATGAGCGCCTAAGATGGATATAAATTCCCTAAATAAATTTATAGAACAAGCTAAGAAAGATGGGATCAATTATCAAATAAAGCAATATTCCAGTAGTAGAAATTCATTAGAGAAGCAAGGAAGTACAGTATTTTTTCCTATATATTATTCTGAAATTTGCGAGGTCAAATATGACGATTTAGGGTACGATATATATTCCGACCCTAAATTTGCCGAATACATAAAACGTGCTATTAACACTAGGTTGCTGCAGATTTCAAATGTTGTAACCCTTACCGATAAAGCTAATTCTGATAAGGTTATTAGATTTTTTGAACCTGTATTTAATCATAATAACTATTATAATTTCTTAAAAAACCAAAAAAGTTCCATAAAGGGCATCATAATCGGAACTTTTAAAATTGATGATCTGTTTAGCAATTTCATAGAAAGCTTAAAAGAAAAAGGTATTGAAATAGAAGTAACGGATAGAACCAGTAATCCCAGCAAAGAAATTATATTTACTTCAATTAACGATAACTCATCCTATTCATTAATCACTATTGATTTTATTGGATTCGAAAGCAAAATTTGGAATGTGTTATTCAAACAAAAAACTGAATATCTAATAGCCAATAAAGAATGGTACTTATGGTATCTGTTACTTGCAGGGTTATTATTTATAGCAATATCTGCAATTCTTACCATGGTAATAACTGGTTATTCGGAAAATATAGAAAGATTAGTAAACCAGAAAACAAAAGATCTAAAAGAAAGTGAAACTAGATTTCAGCTAGCTGTGGAAGGTGTTCGTGACGGTATATGGGACTAGATAAATGTAGATGGAAACAGAGTTTACTGGTCACCTCAATTCTACAAACTACTAGGGTATGAAAACGAAGAAATAGAATCTTCTTACAATAAATTTATGTCCCTTATCCATTCTGATGATGCCCAAACATTAACACAAGCTTTAGAAGAACATTTTAAAAATAATAAACCATTTGACGTAGAATGTAGATTAATGCACAAAACAGGTAACTATAGATGGTTTCAAGCCAGAGGTCTGTTAACTATAAACCCTGATACAGGAATTAAGAGGATGACTGGTTCAATTACTGATATCAGTGATCGTAAAAATGCTGAAATAAAGCTGCAAACAGCTAAAGAAGAAGCAGAATCAGCTACCAAAATGAAGTCAGAATTTTTAGCCACCATGAGCCACGAAATTAGGACCCCTATGAACGGTATTATCGGTATTACGGAACTATTGCTCGATACAAAACTTACTAAACAACAACACCATTACCTTAATAACCTACTCACCTTAGCAGAAAACCTTTTAGATATTACTCCGGCCTTTAAATATTGAAGTAACATTAGAGAAATGATATAATGATATTGTATCAAGAGTAATAACAAAATGTCTAATAAAAAATTATCACCAAGCGATCTCAAGATATTAAGAAAGAAAGCAGTGGAAGCAATAGTTATACATGGAATAAGTAAGAAACAAGCATCTATTACCTTTGGGTTTGCTAGGAGTTCTATATGGAAATATCTTAAAGAGTACAAAATTTATAAGGAAGAAAGCTTTCGCTATAAGAAGCGAGGAGTAAAGGTAGGAACAGGATCTAAAATCAGTAAAAATCAAGAAGAGGAATTAAAATCTAAAATTTTATCACATACACCTGATGAATTGGGAATGGATTATACGTTATGGAATAGTAAAGTGGTACAAGAATATATAGAATCCAATTACCTTTATCAGTATAACAGGCGTTCTATAAGAAAAATTATGAATAGATTGGGTTTTACGTCTCAAAAACCAATTAAATCAGCCTATCAACGTAATCCAGAGAAGATAAAAGAATGGTTAACAGTCACATATCCAGAAATCAAGTCTCGTGCAATGAAAGAAAGTGCTAGAATTTATTGGGGAGATGAAATGGGGATACAATCAACAGATAATCGAGGTAAAACATATGGTCTTAAAGGCAAGACCCCAGCAATCAAGAGAAGTGGCTCAAGATTTAAATGTAATATGCTAGCTGCTATTAGTCCGCAAGGGTTTATGAACTGGATGGTATTTGAAGATAATTTTACCAGCAAAAAGTGTATTGAATTTTTAGGTAGACTGATCAGACAAATTAAGCAGAAAATATTTTTGATATTAGATAATCATAGAGTGCATCACAGTAAAAAGGTAAAAGCTTATGTAGAAAGACATAAGGACAAGCTAGAATTGTTTTATTTACCATCATATTGTCCTGATATGAATCCACAAGAACTTGTAAACCAAGATGTCAAAGCTAACTCCAATAATTTTCGAGTACTAAAATCAGTAAAAGATTTAACAATTAATGTACGGTCCTATTTAACACAAATTCAGTTTAATGGTATAAAAATTCAAAATTATTTAAAAAAGAAAGAAATAGCTTATGCTACTATATAATGTTCAATATTTAAAGGCCAGAGTAATATTTTAAATGATATACTGGATTTTTCAAAAATAGAAGCGGGTCAAATGGAACTCGAGAAATTGCCTTTTAACTTGAAAAAAGCAGTGCAGGAAGTAGTAGATCTGTTATCACCCAAAGCCGAGCAAAAAGGTTTAAAATTGTATATAAATTTCGGAAAAGATGTTCATGAGCATCTAATTGGAGATGCAATGAGAATAGGGCAAATACTTCACAATTTAGTTGGGAATGCCATAAAATTCACTCAAAGCGGGGGAATAACTATAACAGTTAACAAACCAGCCTCTATATAAAACCCCCGCAGGAAAAGCCTTGATTGTTGTTTCCGTCAAGGATACAGGTATAGGCATGATAAAAGACCAGTTAAAAATAATTTTTAACAAATTTGTTCAGGCAGACAGCTCAACTACCAGAAAATTTGGCGGTACCGGCCTTGGCCTTGCCATTTGCCAAAAACTCGTAACACTCATTGGCGGTGAAATTAGTGTAGAAAGTGAAATCAATATTGGTACTACTTTTTCTTTTAATATGCTGCTCGATATTGCTAATGACAATATTAAGATTGACCATATCCGCTCTAAACAAAAAATATCCCTAGATTCTGATATTACCGGGAATATAAGAATTTTAATGGTAGAAGATAACCGGATTAACGCTGAAATTGGGAAAGAGATGCTTGAGAAATTAGGATGTGAAGTTATAGTGGCGCAAAGCGGGAAACAATCTTGTGAAGTTTTAAAAACCGATAGAAATTTTGATTTAATTTTTATGGATTGTCAGATGCCTGTTATGGATGGTTTTGAAGCAACAGCTAAAATAATAGAATTTGAAAATATAAATAACCAAAAACATATTCCGATCATCGCTTTAACAGCTAATTCGCTCCGAGGAGATAAAGAAAAATGTATTGCAGCTGGTATGGACGATTACTTATCAAAACCGGTAAGTCAAAAAGATTTTGCCAAAATAGTATCGAAATGGTTAAAATACAAAAAAACTTCTACTTAAATGGAATTAATAGATGAGTGAACAGGTAATTTTAGTCGATAAAAACGATAATATAATTGGTACAGAAGAAAAGTTAAAAGCCCACCAACTAGGGTTTTTACACAGGGCTTTTTCCATTTTTGTCTTACGTAGAAACCCAGACTTAGAATTATTGATGCAAAAACGTGCTCTTACAAAATACCACAGCGGCGGTTTGTGGACAAATAGCTGCTGTGGACACCCAAGGCCTTCTGAACCACTAATGGAAGCTGCTACCCGTCGTTTAAAAGAGGAAATAGGTTTAAGCTTACCCTTAAAAGAAATAGGAGTTTTTACTTATAAGGCAGATGTAGAAAATAATTTAACCGAGCACGAAATAGATCATATCTTCATAGGATATTGGGAAGGAGAGACCATCATTCCTAATCCTGAGGAAGTAGAAACCTTACAATGGCACGATTTAGACCAAACATTATCAGAAATGAATCATTACCCTTCCCTATTTACAGTTTGGGTTAAGGAAGGATTAGAAATGGTTATTAATTTTGCTAAAAAATAAAGAGTAAAAAATGGCTCAGGAATCAGAAATAATCAATATACAAGCTCTAGAAACTGCTAGGGATTTATTGGAAGATCGCTTCTCAGTAATAATAAAATATTTCTTAGAAGATACAGAAATGTATTTATCAGAAATTGCAAAAGATCTTAAAGAAAAGAATATTCGCATTATTTCCTCTTGTTGTCATACAATAAAATCTTCTGCTAAGCAACTAGGTATCGATAGAGTCTCTGAGGTAGCAAAACAGATCGAGGAATTATCCCAGGAAATAATCGATACTAACAACCAAAATTGGGAAGGTTTAGAGGAACTTTACCACAGGCTAAAGGATGAATTAGAAAAAGCAATTCCTGAATTAAATAAATTTTGTTAAATTTTGCACTTTTATATATGTAAAAGTAAAGACTTGATCTGACAGTTAAGGATTGTTGGGTACGAAAATATTAGATAGCATCGTACCCGGCAATAATTTTGACAACCTCAAAAAAGGAGACTGTCAGATGACAATATATCAAGAAAAAATCATAAAGCCAAGAGTTGGTTTATTACAACTTGCAGAACATTTAGGGAATGTATCCCAAGCGTGCAAAGTCATGGGCTATAGTAGAGATACATTTTATCGTTACAAAGAACTCTACGACCAAGGTGGAGAAGAAGCCCTGTTTGAGATGAATCGTAAAAAACCTTGCCTGAAGAATCGTGTACCTGCTAATGTGGAAGATGCTGTAATTAATATGGCTGTGGACTTTCCGGCTTACGGGCATGAAAGAGCTGCAAATGAGCTACGGAAACGGGGTATTATCCTCTCTGGAGGTGGCGTAAGGTCTATCTGGTTACGTAACGATTTAGAGAACTTTAAAAAACGTCTCAGGGCTTTGGAAGCCAAAGTGAGTCTGTCATATAGTTTGTGTAAGTTGCAAAAGGATATAGTAGAAGATACTATAAAAAAGCAACTTAAATACAGAGGAAAAAATGGCTAAAAAATTAGCAGAAAAAGAAGTAGATATAAATACTAAATTAGTCGAAGAATTACTATCAAAAGCAGATCCATCTGAATTATTTGGTCGCGGGTGGATTATTTAATAAACTTAAAAAGCAAATAGTAGAGAGAATTCTTGAAAGTGAATTAGAACACGATCTAGGTTATTCTAAACATAGTAAGATAATCAAGAGCGATAATAATCGTCGCAACGGCAGTTATGAAAAAACGATTATAGATGACGACGGTCATCAGATTACCGTAGATGTTTCAAGGGGACAGGGAAGGAGAATTTGAACCTCAATTGATTCCTGAAGGAGTTAGGAGATTTAGTGGTTTTGATGATAAAGTGATTTCACTATATGCAAGAGGGATGACTGTCAGTGAGATACAGGGCCATTTAGAGGAGATATACCAGACCAATATTTCCAAGGACCTTATATCAACTGTCACTGACGGAGTAATAGAAGAAGTTACTACATGGCAAAACAGGTCCCTAGACGATGTATATCCAATATTATATTTGGATTGCATACACGTTAAAGCAAGGGATAATCATACAGTAATTAACAAAGCGGTATATCTTGCAATAGGTGTTAACATGGAAGGGAAAAAGGAATTACCGGGGATCTGGGTCGGTAAAAATGAAGGTTCCAAGTTTTGGATGCAGGTTGTAACTGAGCTAAAGAACAGAGGGATAAAACAGATATATGTATCATGCGTTGATGGATTAAAAGGCTTTCCTGAAGCCATAAATAGCATTTATCCTAATACGATTGTACAACTCTGTATAGTACATATGGCGAGGAATTCTGTAAAATATGTTTCTTATAAGGATTTAAAAGCGGTCACAGCGGATCTTAAAAGGATTTACACTGCAAACAGCGAGGAAATAGGATATCTGGAGCTAAAATCGTTTGCTGCTAAATGGGATAATAAATATCCTGTGATCTCTGATATTTGGCAAAGGAATTGGAGCGGGATTATTCCTCTTTTTGCTTTTCCTGATGAGATTAGGCGGGTAATTTATACTACCAATGCGATAGAATCGATAAATCGTCAAATCAGAAAAATCATCAACAATAAAGGGGTTTTTCCAGATGATAAGTCTATTTTAAAAATCGTATTTTTGGCTCTAAAAAATGCTGCCAAAAAATGGACCATGCCGATAAAAATTGGTCTTTGGCATTGAATCAATTTGAAATTTTATGCGGGGATTTTAGGCATGATTTACTGGAATTAAAAAATACAACAACTTACACAAAATAAATGATTGACTCGATTTGTCTTATTTTGCCATCAATGTTTATCACCTCTCGCATATTCCTGAAATTATAGTAGCCACTTGACTAAGTAACACATGTCACTTAACCCTAACTACAAACTTTATTCTCTACATAATCGTTACCTGAGCTTAGCACTGCAAATACAACTCTGGCTAATTTATTAGCTACAGCCACAACTGTTTTGTTATGCCACCCCTGTCATGTAAATTAAACATCCATTGTGTAAATTTGCTATAATCTTTTTTAGCTTTCTGTGATTCAGTAGTAAATCTTAGTTTTGTATTAAGTACTGCTCTTGCTCCTTGAATTAATAAAGTTTACAAATATATATCGCCTCTTTTACTGATTCCAAGTAGTTTCTCTTTGCCGCCGCTAGAAGCTTGTCTTGGCACTAACCCAAGCCTTGCAGATAGTTGTCTACCATTCTCAAAATAACTTCCATTACCAATAGATGCTATCAAAGCAGTAGATGTAATTAAACCTATACCAGGTATAGCAATTATTTGTTGATACTTATCTAATTCACTAGCCATTATTTTTAGTCTACTTTCTAAGCATTTTATTTTCTTATCATTCTCGATAAATTCCTCTTTTAAATCACTGAAAGTTTATTGACTTATTGGACTTAATTTCCCGCTGTCTAGAACCTCTGTTAACTTTGATGTAATTTTATTTATACCTTATGGAATAATCATTCCAAATTCATGTAATAGCCATCGGATCTCGTTAGCAAGAGCAGTACGATTTTTTACTAATCTAGCCCTCACTCTATGAATTGATAAGATATCCTGTTGTTCTTATACTTTTAATCGGAACAAATCTCATGTTTGGCCTTGATACGGCTTCACATATTGCTTCTGCATCAGCTTGGTCGTTTTTATTAGTTTTTACATATGGCTTTACAAATTGTGGCGCCATTAATTTTACCTCGTGCCCTAGTTTGCTAATTTCTCTAGCCCAATAATTAGCACCTCCACAAGCTTCCATACCTACTAAACATTTAGGTAAATTAGCTATAAAAGTTAATACCTGATCCCTCATTAGTTTTTTCTTTAATACAGCCTTGCCATTTTTATCTACACCATGAAACTGAAAAATTCTTTTTGCTATATCAATACCTATTGTATAACATTTGTCATATGGACCTCTCTATTGTTGTTTAGGATTTATTTCCTATCCTAGAACAATAACATTTGTTATAGATTCTGTATACCAGGGTAGGTCCATACCATTATAATACCGGAGAAGGAGTAATTAGCCCTTATCACCTGGAGAATGGGGGTGACATTATTTGGCAGCTCGGTACCGGTTATTTCGGTTGCCGTTATAAAAGCGGCACGTTCAACCCTGAAGCTTTTGCAGAAAATTCTAATAATGATATAGTCAAGATGATTGAGTTAAAATTATCTCAGGGTGCAAAACCTGCTCATGGGGGAATTCTACCTGGAGTAAAAGTTACTGAAGAAATTGCTAGGATTAGAATGCTTGAACCAGGTGTTGATGCAATATCACCCCCTATGCATCCAGAATTTTCGACTCCTATAGGATTGCTTGAATTTCTTGCTAAGCTTAAAGATTTATGCGGAAGAAAACCAGTCGGCATAAAGTTATGTATAGGTCATAGAGGCGAATTTATGGCACTGTGTAAGGCAATGATTGCTACGGGCATAACCCCTGATTTTATCACAGTTAATGGAGCAGAAGGAGGCACTGGTGCAGCACCTTTGATTTTTACTGATAAGGTCGGTACTCCTATTAATGAGGCCATAAGTTTTGTTCACAATGTTTTAGTGGGTGCCGGCTTACGAGAATAAGATGCGTCTAATTGCCAGCGGTAAAGTAGCAACCGGCTATGATATGCTAACGAAAATCGCTCTTGGAGCTGATACGTATAATTCTGCAAGAGCCACGATGTTTGCCCTTGGTTGTATACAATCTCTTCAGTGTAACACCGATAAGTGCCCAACCGGTATTGCAACACAAAATAAACATAGATGGAAATCGCTAGACGTACCAGATATTACTCCGGCCTTTAAATATTGAACTAACATTAGAGAAATGATATAATGATATTGTATCAAGAGTAATAACAAAATGTCTAATAAAAAATTATCACCAAGCGATCTCAAGATATTAAGAAAGCAGTGGAAGCAATAGTTATACATGGAATAAGTAAGAAACAAGCATCTATTACCTTTGGGTTTGCTAGGAGTTCTATATGGAAATATCTTAAAGAGTACAAAATTTATAAGGAAGAAAGCTTTCGCTATAAGAAGCGAGGAGTAAAGGTAGGAACAGGATCTAAAATCAGTAAAAATCAAGAAGAGGAATTAAAATCTAAAATTTTATCACATACACCTGATGAATTGGGAATGGATTATACGTTATGGAATAGTAAAGTGGTACAAGAATATATAGCATCCAATTACCTTTATCAGTATAACAGGCGTTCTATAAGAAAAATTATGAATAGATTGGGTTTTACGTCTCAAAAACCAATTAAATCAGCCTATCAACGTAATCCAGAGAAGATAAAAGAATGGTTAACAGTCACATATCCAGAAATCAAGTCTCGTGCAATGAAAGAAAGTGCTAGAATTTATTGGGGAGATGAAATGGGGATACAATCAACAGATAATCGAGGTAAAACATATGGTCTTAAAGGCAAGACCCCAGCAATCAAGAGAAGTGGCTCAAGATTTAAATGTAATATGCTAGCTGCTATTAGTCCGCAAGGGTTTATGAACTGGATGGTATTTGAAGATAATTTTACCAGCAAAAAGTGTATTGAATTTTTAGGTAGACTGATCAGACAAATTAAGCAGAAAATATTTTTGATATTAGATAATCATAGAGTGCATCACAGTAAAAAGGTAAAAGCTTATGTAGAAAGACATAAGGACAAGCTAGAATTGTTTTATTTACCATCATATTGTCCTGATATGAATCCACAAGAACTTGTAAACCAAGATGTCAAAGCTAACTCCAATAATTTTCGAGTACTAAAATCAGTAAAAGATTTAACAATTAATGTACGGTCCTATTTAACACAAATTCAGTTTAATGGTATAAAAATTCAAAATTATTTTAAAAAGAAAGAAATAGCTTATGCTACTATATAATGTTCAATATTTAAAGGCTAGAGTAATAAATCGCTACGCGTTAGTAATTTTCACCGCCGTGTATTGTCTGATTTTGCTGAAATTGTGGGAGCGCTCGGGTTAAATAGCCCTGAGGGGCTTAATGCTTCACGCGTTAGAAAGTATAAGGATATAGGAGTAAGCAAAAGTTTTGCTGAAATCTATCCAATACTAAAAAGGGGAGAACTTTTGAATCTAGCTTCACAAGGTGTATATGCTGATTTATGGAAAACTGCTAAAGCTGAAAGTTTTAATTAGCTTTATGAGTTTAGTTTTATGAAGCTAGAGGTTTAAGGTTCGAACAGCTCATTAGCGATAATATGACCTATCGGTTTCACTATTATATTTTGCAGATAATTAACCAGTTTATTACTGAAAAAAATTATAAGGTAGACTATAAAAATACTGTAAATTATATCGGCTGGGTAATGCATTGCTAGAGTAATTCTCGAGATTGACACAAAGGTTATTAGCGATAACATTATTGCTTTCTGATATTTTGTAAGATGTGGCCATAAATAATAAGATATAAGTATAGCAAGACCAGTGTGGGCACTTGGAAATGAGGATAAGCAGCGTTCTTCCGACACGTCAAGGATAGTGGTAAATTCTGAAGGGGAAAGAGAACAAAATGGCCTTGGTAGGTTAATACCAAATTTAAAAGCAGCATAAGCAAAACCAAATAAAGCATAACATGTTCCAGCTTTTACCATTTCGTTGTAAATAGGAAGAAATGCCATTTTTGGATTCGAAAGTTTTTTTAATTTGAAATAGCAATATAAGCATATTATAAGATAGTATGATACAAAATTTCCGATAAAGAAAAATTGCGAAATTATTTTAAGGATATTAGGAATTATACCGACGTTAGTAACTTTATTAATAAAGATAAATATCTGTTTGTTAAAGCAAAAAAAATTATAAATAACGTTATACATACTATTCATTAAAGTAAAAATACATGTTAAAAGTTAATATTTTAGGATGCGGCTCATCTCTAGGGGTTCCTGTTATAGGTTGCAGTTGCTTAGTTTGTAAATCTGATTCACCATATAATAAAAGACTTAGGTCTTCAATAATAATTAACCAAAATGAAACAAGAGTGCTAGTAGATTTTGGTTTTAATATTAAGGAACAATTGCTTAATTCAGGCATTTATCATCTCGATGCTGCAATTTTAACTCATGAGCACGCTGACCACCTTAGCGGCATTGATGAATTAAGAGTATTTTTCTACATTCATGGAAAACCTCTTAATATTTTTATTTTAGAATCTATCGCACCGTTAATATTTGAAAGGTATAAATATTTATTTGATGGTGGGATGCTTAAAATGAATATTGTTAGTGAATTTCAGAAAATTAAGGTTAATAATGTTATTTTTCAGTTATTTCCTCAAATTCATGGAGCAATTAAAAGTCTTGGTATCAGGGTAGAGGAGTTCGTTTATTCGTGTGATATTTCCTCTATTCCTGATAACTCTGAGAAATATTTATATAATACTAAAGTATGGGTAGTAGATTGTGTGGATTATAAATCTAATATTAAACATGCAGGCCTTGAAAAAGTTTTTGAATGGAGTAAAAAATACGGTCCCGAAAAAATATACTTAACTAACATGAGTCATAATATTGATTATCATGAAATTATTACCAAGATACCGCCTCATATTATACCCCTTTATGATGGATTTAAAATAAAACTTTAATTATCTAATATTTGTCTATATAAAATTCTTGCTATTGATTTAAAAGTTAGGTATAGTTCTTCAGAAATTTTAATCAAATATTAGGTTACTGGCGGAAATTAGTATTCCACCCGTAATCGTTTTTTTAACTTCAGTTTGGAGTGTATTTAGTAGATGCCAACAAATAATCAGCTTGTTAGAAAGGGTCGTCAACCAAAAATCAAAAAGACAAAGTCTCCTGCTCTCAGGGGAAATCCATTTTTAAAAGGTGTGTGTGTTATTGTAAAAACCGTTACTCCTAAAAAACCAAATTCGGCCCTCCGTAAAATGGCTAGGGTTCGTTTAAGTAATGGTGAATATGTAAACGCATATATTCCCGGTGAGGGGCATAATCTTCAGGAGCACTCAGCGGTTCTTATTAGGGGAGGAAGGGTTCCGGATCTTCCTGGTGTGAAATATCATATAGTTCGCGGTGCGCTTGATACCCAAGGTGTTAAGGGGCGTAAGCAGGGTCGTTCTCGCTATGGTACTTCTTCCAAGGGTAGCAAATAATTATTTAATATAATATATAGTTAAGGTATAAAATGTCGCGTCGTCATGCAGTAGTAAAAAAGGTAATAAAACCGGATACTAAGTATAATAGTGTATTGTTATCCAGGTTTATCAATAACGTTATGAAGGATGGAAAAAAATCTCTAGCAGAAAAAATTGTTTATGGAGCTTTGGAGAGAGTAGAAAAAAAACATAATGCTGATTCTTTTAAAACTTTTACCGATGGTATAAATAACGTAAAACCGTTTGTTGAAGTTACTTCTGTAAGGGTTGGTGGTGCTAATTATCAAGTCCCATCACCCGTTGACGAAAGAAGGGGGTATGCTCTAGCAACAAGGTGGCTTATTAATGCAGCGATTAAGCGTTCTGGACGTAGTATGGTCGAAAAATTAGCAGAAGAATTGTTTGACGCTGCTAATAACCGTGGCGTTGCAATTAAAAAGAAAGAAGATACTCATAAAATGGCAGAGTCAAATAAGGCTTTTGCGCATTTTGCCCAAAGAACTTCGTAGAGGTAACTTGTTATGTCTAAATATAAATTATCAGAAGTTCGCAATATTGGTATATGCGCTCATATAGATGCGGGTAAAACTACCACCACTGAGCGTATTTTATATTATACCGGTAAATCTCACAATATAGGCGAAGTACATGATGGCGGTGCTACCATGGACTGGATGGAGCAGGAGCAGGAGAGGGGTATTACTATTACTTCTGCAGCCACTACTTGTTTTTGGAATGGAAAAAGAATTAACATTATAGACACTCCTGGGCACGTTGATTTTACTATTGAAGTAGAACGCTCTCTTAGAGTGCTTGATGGTGCAGTTACTGTATTTGATGGTGTAGCAGGTGTTGAACCCCAGTCTGAGACTGTTTGGCGGCAAGCTGATAAATATTCTGTGCCAAGAATGTGCTTTGTTAACAAATTAGACAGAATGGGTGCCGATTTCTTTAGATGCGTCGGTATGATAAAGGATAGATTAGGTGCTGTACCTTTGGTTTTGCAATTACCTATAGGTAACGAGGAGACATTTGTAGGTGTTGTCGATCTAGTGAAAATGCAGTCTGTGGTTTGGAAAGATGGTTCACTAGGGGCTGAGTATGTTTATGGTGAAATTCCTGCTGATCTAAAAGCGCAAGCTGATGAATATAGAGCTAAAATGCTAGACATTGTAGCTGAAACAGATGATGCAATCATGAAAAAGTACCTTGAAGGTGGTGAGCTTTCTGAGGCGGAAATTAAATCTTGTATTAGAAAGGGTACTATTTTAAGCAAATTCGTTCCGGTAATTTGTGGTTCAGCTTTTAAAAATAAGGGTGTCCAGCCATTGCTGGATGCTGTTGTGTATTATTTACCTTCACCTTTGGATATCCCGGATACTAAGGCTATTGATGCTAAGACTGGAGAAGAAAAAGCTATAAAGAATTCTGTGGATGGTTCTTTTGCAGCGCTTGCTTTCAAGATTATGAATGATCCTTTTGTCGGCTCTTTAACTTTTATAAGAATTTATGCTGGTAAGCTCTCTGCTGGTAGTACTGTACTTAATACAGTAAAAGGCGAAAAAGAAAGAGTGGGACGTATGCTTCTTATGCATGCTAATAACCGTGAAGATGTTAAAGAAGCGGTTGCGGGTGATATTGTTGCTCTTGCAGGTCTAAAGAATACTACTACTGGTGATACTTTATGTGCACTTGAGGGTAACATAATTTTAGAAAAAATGGATTTCCCAGAACCGGTTATCCAGCTTGCGGTAGAGCCAAAATCTACAGCAGATCAAGAAAAAATGTCTTTTGCGTTGCAAAAATTAGCTGCTGAGGATCCATCTTTTAGAGTTTTTACCGATGAAAGTGGTAGAACTAATATTAGTGGTATGGGTGAGCTTCATTTAGAAATTCTTGTCGACCGTATGAAAAGGGAGTTCAAAGTAGAAGCTAATGTTGGAGCTCCAGAAGTAGCCTATTGTGAAACTATTACAAAACCTTATGAAGTTGATTACACTCATAAAAAACAATCTGGTGGTGCTGGTCAGTTTGCAAAAGTTAAAATCTTATTTGAACCAGCAGCCCCTGGAGAAGGTTTTGTTTTTGAAAGTAAAATTGTTGGCGGTGCAATACCTAAAGAGTATATACCTGGTGTAGAGAAAGGTTTAAATGCAATCAAGAATTCTGGTGTCATTGCTGGGTATCCGATGATTAATTTTAAAGCTACATTGCTTGATGGTTCTTATCACGATGTGGACTCGAGTGTGCTTGCTTTTGAAATAGCTGCTAAAGCTGCTTTTAGGGAAGGTATGCCTCTTGCTGGGCCAAAGTTGCTTGAGCCAATTATGAAAGTTGAGGTTGTTACGCCTGAGGAATATATGGGTGATATTATTGGAGACCTAAATTCTAGAAGGGGGCAGGTAACTAGTATGGATAATAGAGGGAATGCAAAGGTTATTCTAGCTAATGTACCTCTTGCAGAAATGTTTGGTTATGTAAATACTCTGAGATCCCAATCTCAAGGTAGGGCTAACTTTTCCATGGATTTGGATAGTTATGCGCAAGTGCCTCAGCATGTAGTTGATGCTATTTTATTAAAACAACAAGGTAAAAATAAAGTTTAATTATTAGGAATATTCCTCTTTTAAGAAGGGTAAATAACTAGTCGCTATTCTCTCTAGTAATTAAATATGTTGATTTATTGGGAGACTGTGATAGGAGTGTAGCTCAACTGGTAGAGCGCCGGTCTCCAAAACCGGAGGTTGCGGGTTCGATTCCTGTCGCTCCTGCCAAATAAAATAAGGCAGATGTTGGAATTGTAATGAAACAAACAAAAATATATAAATTTTTTGATCAAGTTCGGCAGGAAGCAAAAAAAGTTGTTTGGCCAGAGAGAAAAGAGTTGGTTACTTCAGTAATAGTGGTAATTATCGCTGTATTTTTGTTTAGCTTGACAAGTTTAATTTTAGATTATGGTATTCACAATATTATAAGGTTTTTCTTGAATATTGGAAAATAAAGTAGGGGTTAATAGAAGTAAAAAATATGGTTGCTAAGTGGTATATACTACATACTGTTTCTGGTTCTGAGAAAAGAGTAAAGCAAATGGTACAAGATCAGATTGCCAAAAAAGGTATGTCTGATCAGTTTGAAGAGATAGTTGTACCAGTAATAGAAGTTCCTGAGATCAAAAGGGGAAAGCAGGTAATTACTGAGAAAAAGTTTATGCCTGGTTATATCCTGATCAAAATGAAAATGACAGATGAATCTTGGCATTTAGTTAAGGGCGTTCCTAAGATAACAGGCTTTTTGGGTACTAAAACCAGACCCAATCCTATGAATGATGAAGAAGTAAGCAGAATATTTACACAACTAGAATCTGAAACTAAAAACGCCAGTGCTTCAAGTTTATATAGTGTTGGAGAAAAAATACAAGTAATAGACGGTCCTTTTGATAGTTTTTCAGGTTTCGTAGAGGAAGTGGATATTGACGCTCAAAAACTAAAAATTTCTGTTTCCATTTTTGGTAAAGCAACCCCTATTGAGCTTAATTTTAACCAGGTAAAGAAAAGTTAGTAAAATTTGATTGTATTTTATTTAAAGAGGTTTGTGTATAATAACTTAAACAATAATTTGATTAAGTTTAAGGTAACAGTCAGGAATATTAAACTGATTTATAGATTTTATAATTAGTGTCGTTAATTGAAGAGATAAGTTTTTAAGGTAATAATAAAAATGGCAAAAAAAATTGATGGGTATATTAAGTTAACAGTCCCAGCCGGCAAGGCTAATCCTGCTCCGCCAATAGGCCCTGCTCTTGGTCAGAAAGGGGTAAATATTATGGAGTTCTGCAAAGCTTTTAATGCTACGACCAGCTCTATGGAACCGGGTACTCCTTTGCCTGTGGTGATTACTGTTTATGCTGATAAAAGCTTTGATTTTGTTACAAAAACTCCGCCAGCTTCTTTCTTTTTGAAAAAATTTGCCAAAATTGACAAAGGGTCTTCTGCTGCTAAAAAAGATGCAGTGGTGGGTACTGTTACTATGTCTGATTGTGAAGAAATTGCTAAAATTAAAATGCAAGATTTAAATGCTAATGATATTGTGGCCGGTGCAAAAATTATAGCGGGTACCGCAGAGTCTATGGGTATTAAAGTAATAAAAAGTTAAGTGATATAATTTAAGGATTGAGAATAAAATCTTATGGGGAAGAAAATAGTAGCAGCAAAAAAAGCGATTGAAAGAACAAAAGAATATTCTTTACAAGAAGCTATATCTTTAGTGAAGACTTCTTGCTTTGCTAAATTTGATGAAACATTAGATATTGCAATTAATCTTGGTGTTGATCCAAGGCACTCTGATCAAATGGTAAGGGGTATGGTTTCTTTACCCGCCGGTACCGGTAAGGATGTAAGAGTTGTAGTAATTTGTAAAGAGGATAAGGTTGCTGATGCAAAGGCAGCTGGTGCTGATCTAGCTGGTTCTACTGAAATTATTGATAATATTAAGGCTGGTAAAATAGATTTTGACGTATGTATCAGTACGCCTGATATGATGGGTGTAGTGGGTCAAGTGGCGAGAGTTTTAGGACCAAAGGGATTAATGCCGAATCCGAAGCTTGGTACTGTAACCGCAGATATTACAACGGCAGTAAAAAATGCCAAAAGCGGTCAAGTCGAATATAGGGTTGAAAAAGCTGGTATAGTTCATGCGGGTATTGGAAAAATATCTTTTACCGATGCCGATTTATTAAAAAATGCTATGGCTTTTATAGAATCTGTTACTAAGGCCAAACCAGCGGCCGCAAAAGGAACTTATTTAAAAAGGATTCATGTATCTTCTACTATGGGTCCATCTCTTAGGGTTGATTTGTCAACAGTTTCACAGTAGAAGTTTTTGGGGAGTATAAGGTGCTAAGATCAGAAAAAAAGACTTTTGTTTCAGAGTTAGAAAAAATTTATCAAGACTCTAATTCGGTAATTATTACCCATTATCACGGGCTTACAGTTTCGCAGATTACAAATTTGCGTAAGGCTTTAAGGGAGAATGGTGCATCTTTTAAAATAGTGAAAAATACACTTTCTAAGATAGCTGCTACTAACGTTAAGTTAATACATGATCCTGAAGCTTTTTCTGGGCCAACGGCAATAGCTTATTCTAAAGATCCAGTGGCTGCTGCAAAGGGAGTAGTTGAATTCGCAAAGGCCAATGATAATTTAAAAGTTATTGGTGGGATAGTGAATGATAAAATTCTAAATGTAGGTGAAGTGCAACAATTAGCTAAGTTACCATCTCTTGATCAATTAAGAGGAAAAATAGTTGGTATACTACAAGCTCCAGCAGCCAATTTGGGTAGAATTATTCAAGCTCCAGCTGGATCTGTTGCTAGGGTTATTCAAGCATATTCAGAAAAGAATAGTTAATTTTTTTAATTTTTAAAGTCAAAAGAGGTAATTTATTATGGCAAATATAGAAAAAATAGCAGAAGAACTTTCTGCTTTAACAGTAATGGAAGCTGCTGAGCTTTCAAAACTTTTGGAAGAAAAATGGGGAGTAGCAGCAGCAGCTCCGGTAGCAGCAGCTCCGGTGGCAGCGGCAGCTGATGCAGTAGCTGAAAAAACTGATTTTGATGTAGTTTTAGCAAATGCTGGCGACAAAAAAATTGAAGTAATTAAAGTAGTTAGAGCTATTACTAATCTTGGATTGAAAGAGGCTAAAGATTTAGTTGACGGTGCTCCATCACCTTTGAAACAAGGAGTTTCTAAAGCAGAAGCTGATGATATAAAAGCAAAACTTGAAGCTGCTGGTGCTAAAGTAGAAGTAAAGTAATTAATTAAAGCCGATTTATGGGGGATTACTAAAACTCCTGTAATCGGCTTATAATTTTTTAGGAAAAGCTTAATTATCTTTCTTTTAATAGTTGTGGGTTATTAGTTATAATTAAAAAGTTCATAAAAATATCTTTAAAACTATTTTTTATGGCTTATAAATAACAGATTTCCATACTTTTATAACAAGATTGTAATATTTTATAAAAATTGCTTTTCTAAACAACAAGCATAAGTTAAAGTACAGGCCCTTTCTTATTTCAAATAATCTTTGTAAGAAAAATGCAGATTTAGCTTTGTTATTTAAGAAAAAAATAAAGAAAGGTAATTTTAGGTTTGATGGTATAACAGTTTAGTATTTGTTAAGCTACATAGACTTAGTATAAAACTACCAAAACCTGTCAAATTGTACTGTGAAATTTAGAAAGGTTATTTTATTTGGTGGAGAAAACATACCGATAATTTGAATTTTATAAAGGTGGTAGTATTAATTTATACTTAAATAAGTTTTACTTTTAATTAAAATAATTAGCTTCACAGTTGTTTCTTTCGATGATGTTTGTTGCATTAATAACTGATTTAATATACAAAAAATATAAAAATATCTGGAGATCATATGGCGCAATCCTTACAAACAAGTAAGCGTGTTAGAAAAAACTTCGGTAAAATCAAATTAGTAGCTTCAATGCCTAATTTGATTGAGATACAAAAAAATTCTTATGAAGAAAATTTTTTACAGCTTGGAATTCCTGAATCTGAAAGAAAAGATAAGGGATTACAAGCTGTTTTGCGTTCAATTTTTCCTATTAAGGATCCCTCTAATACTGCAATTTTGGAGTTTGTAAAATATAATTTTGATGCCCCGAAATATGATGTTGAGGAATGCCTGCAACGGGGAATTAGTTTTGTTGCTCCACTTAAAGTTATGTTGCGTCTTACTGTATGGGAAGTAGATGAAGTCACTGAGGCTAGAGAAATAAAAGGTATAAAAGAACAACAAGTTTATATGGGGGAAATCCCTCTTATGACTCATAATGGTACTTTTGTTATTAATGGTACCGAAAGGGTTGTTGTTTCTCAGATGCATAGATCGCCTGGTGTTTTCTTCTACCATGATGATGGAAAAACTCATTCTTCTGGGAAGTTTTTATACTCTGCTCGAATAATTCCTTACAGAGGTTCTTGGCTGGATTTCGAGTTCGATGCTAAGGATACTGTGTTTTTTAGGATTGATCGCAAAAGGAAATTACCGGTTACTACCTTACTGATGGCTCTTGGTATGGACCCTTCTGAGATTTTGACCAGTTATTATTCAACTATAAATTATGAATTAAAAAAGAAAAATTGGGTAGTAGATTTTCAACCAGAAAGTTTAACTATTTATAGATTAAATTACGATTTGGTAAATGCAGAAACTAATGAGGTAGTTTTGGAAGCTGGCCAAAAAATCACTCCAAGGCTTGCTAAAAAATTTGTAGAAGCTGGTTTAAGAAAAGTTATTGTTCCGAGTAACACTTTGCTCGGGACTTATTTGGGTAGTGATTTAATTGATAAATCTAGTGGCGAAGTTCTGGCAAAAATTGGTACGCAGATAACAGAAGATATGTTAGCTGCAATTGACAGCGCAGGAATAAAAACTCTTTCTGTGCTTAAAGTGCCAGCTCAAGGAGATGCTTATATAAGAAATACTTTATTTGCAGATAGGAATCAGGATCAAAATGCTTCTCTAATAGATATATTCAGGGTTTTAAGACCTGGAGAACCGGCTACTGTTGAGGCTGGTAGTGTTTTATTTAACAATCTGTTTTTTGATCCTGATAGATACGATCTTTCCGAAGTTGGCAGGATTAAAATGAACGCGAGGCTTAACCTTAACGTAGCCGAAGATAATACTTGCCTAACTAAAGAAGATATAAAAACTATAGTTCAGGTGCTAGTGGATTTGAAAGATGGTAAAGGGGCTGTTGATGATATAGATCACCTAGGTAACAGAAGGGTAAGATCTGTAGGTGAATTGATTAAAAATCAATTTAGAATTGGACTAGTTAGAATGGAAAAAGCCATATTAGAGAGGATGTCAGTAGTAGACATTGATGCGGTTATGCCTCATGATTTGGTTAATTCTAAAGTTTTAGTTTCAGTCGTAAAAGAGTTTTTCAGTACTTCACAACTTTCTCAATTCATGGATCAAACTAATCCATTATCTGAAATTACTCATAAAAGAAGATTATCTGCTCTTGGACCGGGTGGCGTAAGTCGTGATCGTGTTGGGTTTGAGGTACGTGACGTTCATCCTACTCATTATGGCCGTATTTGCCCAATTGAAACACCAGAAGGTCAGAATATTGGTTTAATTAATTCTATGGCTACTTATGCTAGAATTAATAAACACGGTTTTATAGAAAGCCCTTATAGAAGGGTGAAAGATGGATTCGTAACTGATGGGGTGGTTTATCTTTCTGCTATTGAAGAGGGTAAGTATAAAATTGCTCAAGCAGATATGGAAATACAACCGGATGGGAGAATAAAATCCGAAATGGTTAATTGTCGCGTTGAATCAGGTAATTTTGTAACTGTACCACTTTCAGAGGTTGATTTTATAGATGTAACCCCTATGCAGGTTGTCTCGGTTGCAGCGTCTTTGATCCCATTTTTAGAAAATGATGATGCGAATCGTGCGCTTATGGGTTCGAACATGCAACGCCAGGCGGTACCTCTTATTAAAACCGATGCTCCTCTGGTTGGAACAGGAATAGAAGATGTTGTGGCAAGAGATTCTGGTGCGGCTGTAGTGGCTTTAAATGATGGTATAGTTGAACAGGTTGACGCAACCAGGATAGTTGTTAGAACTTTAGAGCGTAAAAAAAATGGTTCTCCAGAAGTTGATATATATTCATTGCTGAAATTTCAGAAATCAAATCATAATACATGTATCAATCAGAAACCTCTAGTGAATGTTGGTGATCAAGTAAGCCGTGGTGAGGTTATTGCAGATGGTTCTGCAATTGATAATGGGGAAATTGCCCTTGGTAGAAATGTGCTAGTAGCCTTTATTCCATGGAGTGGTTATAACTTTGAAGACTCAATTTTAATTTCCGAGCGAATTGTAAAGGACGATGTGTTTACATCTATTCATATTGAGGAATTTGAGGTTGTTGCAAGGGATACAAGACTTGGACCTGAGGAAATAACTAGGGATATGCCAAATGTAGGAGAAGAAAGTCTTCGGAATTTGGATGAAGTTGGTATAGTCTATATTGGAGCAGAAGTAAAATCTGGAGATATTTTAGTTGGTAAGGTTACACCTAAAAGTGAATCTCCTATGACGCCAGAAGAAAAATTGCTTAGGGCAATCTTTGGTGAAAAAGCTTCGGATGTCAGGGATTCTTCTTTGTATGTTCCACCTGGGGTCAGCGGTACTGTTGTTGAAGTTAGGGTGCTTTCACGTAGAGGCGTTGAAAAAGATGAACGTGCAATAACAATTGAAAAACAACAAATCGAAAAGCTGGCTAAAGATAGGGATGATGAAATTGAAATTATTGATCATTTCGTATTTATGCGCTTGCAAAAGATTTTAGATGGTCAGATAGTACTTTCAGGTCCTAAAGCTGTAAAACCTGGTACTAAAATTGATCATGCTTTATTATCTACTCTATCTAAGGGGCAGTATTGGCAATTAATTGTGGAAGATAGTTCCGTAATGGTTGAAATTGAGCAGATTAAGGCTCAATACGACGAAAAGAAAGATGAACTCAATAAGCGCTTTACCAGTAAAGTTGAAAAAATCCAGAATGGTGATGATTTACCTCAAGGTGCATTAAAAGTTGTAAAAGTTTTTATTGCTACAAAACATAAATTGCAACCAGGTGATAAGATGGCTGGAAGGCATGGAAATAAAGGGGTGATATCACGTATTATGCCTGAAGAAGATATGCCTTTCCTTGAAGATGGTACGGTTGTGGACGTGGTATTAAATCCTCTTGGTTTACCATCAAGGATGAATGTAGGCCAAATTTTGGAAACTCATTTGGGTTGGGCGGCAAAAACTTTAGGCAACAAAGTTAGCAATATGCTGCGCGCTTATAATAAAAATGATTCGGAAACACAAAAGATTAAGGATTTTGTTTGTAAGATATACGGCGAAAGTGATGTTACTTCTAATCTAAAAGGCCTAACAAAAGAAGAGTTTATTGATTTTTGTCAAAAGATCAAGGAAGGGGTTTATTTTTCAACTCCTGTGTTCGATGGTGCAAAAGCTGACCACGTTAAGGAAATGTTAAAACTAGCTGATCAAGATACTTCAGGTCAAGTTAGACTAATTGATGGTAGAACCGGAGAATATTTTGATCGTAACGTAACAGTTGGTTATAAATACCTACTAAAACTACATCACCTTGTTGATGATAAGATCCATGCGCGTTCTATTGGTCCTTATAGCTTAGTTACACAACAACCTCTTGGCGGTAAGTCCCATTTTGGCGGTCAAAGGTTTGGAGAAATGGAATGCTGGGCATTGCAAGCTTATGGTGCTGCTTATACATTACAAGAGATGCTAACTGTTAAATCTGACGATGTAGCAGGTAGAATCAGAATTTACGAGGCTATTGTTAAAGGGGAGGGTAATTTCGAATCAGGCATACCAGAGTCGTTTAACGTTATGATTAAGGAATTTAGATCTCTTTGTTTAAATGTACAATTAGAGGAAAGTTCAGAGTAGGTTTAATTCTCGGTGCACATTATAATCTAAATTTTGTGCACCGTTTTTTTGAGCACCACTTAGTTTTAAAAACAAGGTTTTGAGAGTTTAAGTTTGAGGAAAAGCTATTATGTCAACAAAGGTTAATTTTTACGGTCAATTAAGCAACACTCAACAATTTGATCAAATAAAGATAAATATTGCTAGCCCAGAGCAAATAAGGTCTTGGTCTTTTGGAGAAATAACAAAACCTGAAACCATTAACTATCGGACTTTTAAACCTGAAAAAGAAGGGCTGTTCTGTGCCAGAATTTTTGGGCCTGTAAAAGATTACGAATGTTTGTGCGGTAAATATAAGCGTATGAAATATAAAGGCATCACTTGTGAGAAATGTGGTGTTGAAGTTACTACTTCTAGAGTCAGAAGAGAAAGAATGGGACACATTGAGCTTGCGGCTCCTGTCGCCCACATATGGTTTTTAAAGTCTTTACCATCTAGAATAAGTACCTTGCTTGATATTGCTATGAAGGATCTAGAAAAGATCCTCTATTTTGAAAACTATGTGGTTGTAGACCCTGGCTTTTCACCCTTACAGAAGGGCGATTTGTTAAGTGATGACGCTTACATTAAAGCGCAAGATGAGTATGGTGAAGATAGTTTTGTGGCCTTAATAGGTGCAGAAGTTGTGCAGAGACTTCTTGCTGAGCTTAACCTTGAAGAACTAAGTAAACAACTTCAAACTGAGCTTAAAGAGACAAATTCTGAAACTAAAAAGAAGAAACTTGTTAAACGTTTAAAACTTGTGGAAGATTTTCTTCATTCAGGTAACAAGCCTGAATGGATGATAATTAATGTTTTACCGGTTATTCCGCCGGAAATCAGACCTCTTGTGATGCTTGATGGTGGAAGGTTTGCTACATCGGATCTTAATGAATTATATAGAAGAGTTATTAATAGGAATAATCGCTTACGCCGGTTACTTGAACTAAAAGCTCCAGACATTATTATCCGTAATGAGAAAAGGATGTTACAGGAAGCTGTGGATGCTTTATTCGATAATGGCCGTCGTGGTAAGGTAATTAAAAATCCAAATAAACGCCCATTAAAATCTTTAAGCGATATGCTAAAGGGTAAACAGGGGCGCTTTAGGCAAAATTTACTTGGTAAAAGGGTAGATTATTCAGGTCGTTCGGTAATTGTGGTCGGACCTGAATTGAAATTACATCAGTGTGGTTTGCCAAAGAAAATGGCTCTTGAGTTGTTTAAACCATTTATATACTCAAAGCTTGAACTTTATGGAATAGCTACTACCATTAAAGCTGCTAAAAAAATTGTAGAAGCTGAAAAAGTAGAAGTCTGGGATATTTTAGAAGAAGTAATACGTGAACATCCAGTGCTTTTAAACAGAGCTCCAACCTTGCATAGATTAGGGATTCAAGCTTTTGAGCCATTGCTTATTGAAGGTAAAGCTATTCAGCTGCATCCTCTTGTTTGTGCCGCATTTAATGCAGACTTTGATGGTGACCAGATGGCAGTGCATATACCACTTTCTATAGAAGCACAGCTTGAAGCCAGGGTACTTATGATGTCAACAAATAATATTTTAAGTCCTGCTAATGGTAAGCCTATTATTTCAGCGGATAAAGATGTGGTGCTTGGCTTATATTATTTAACCCTTGAACTTTTAGGAGAGCCTGGAGAGGGAATGGTTTTTGCCGATGTGGCTGAAGTAGAATTTGCCCTTTATGAGAAAATAGTCACTTTACACTCTAAAATTCGTTTTCGGATGAAAGTTATTAATTCTGAAGGAGAACAAGTTGAAAATATCGCTGAGACTACACCGGGTAGGTTAATTCTGGGTGAATTAATACCTAAAAACAATGCAAATATTGATTTCAGGTTAGTGAATAAGCAAATGACCAAGAAAACAATTTCTAATGCTATTGATTCTGTTTATCGTTATTGCGGTCAGAAAGCGACGGTAATATTTGCCGATCATTTAATGCAATTAGGTTTTAAATATGCTTGCCAATCTGGTATTTCTTTTGGTATGGATGATATGGTGATTCCTGAATCAAAAGGAAAACATATAAGAGAGACCTCAGCTTTGGTTAAGGAATTTGAACAACAATATTCAGAAGGTCTTATTACTTTTGGTGAGAAGTTTAATAAGGTAGTTGATGCTTGGTCTGCTTGTACGGATAAAGTTGCTGCGGATATGATGGAGGATATTGCTAAACCTGCTGCGAGTGATAGCGGTATATATAAAAATACTGTACAGAAATTGAACTCGATTCATATGATGGCTATTTCAGGGGCAAGAGGATCTGCTGCTCAGATTAAACAGCTAGCTGGTATGCGTGGTCTTATGACAAAACCTTCAGGTGAAATTATTGAAACTCCTATTATTTCAAATTTTAGAGAAGGGCTAACTGTTAGAGAATATTTTAACTCTACCCATGGTGCCCGTAAAGGTCTTGCTGATACGGCTCTAAAAACTGCAAATTCAGGATACTTAACTAGAAGACTGGTTGACGTAGCCCAAAACTGTATTATTACAGAATATGACTGCGGTACGATAGATGGTATAGAAATCAAAACTATTATAGAGGGCGGTGAAGTAGTAATGTCCTTGGCTGAACAGATTTTGGGAAGGACAGTTACTTCTGATATTTACCATCCTGTAACAAACAAGCTGATAATATCTGCTGGTGATTTAATTGATGAAGAAAAACTAGAAAAAATAGAAGCTTCCGGGTTAGACTTCCTTAAAGTAAGATCTGTTCTTACCTGTAAAACCGAGTTAGGTATATGTGCTAAATGTTACGGTCGTGATTTAGCAACCGGTTCAATTGTTTCTATAGGTGAAGCTGTGGGCGTCATTGCCGCACAGTCTATCGGAGAGCCTGGTACCCAGCTTACTATGAGAACGTTCCATATCGGTGGTGCTGCTACCAAGGGTGCAGAAGTATCGTCTATAGAAGCTTCTTACGATTCAAAAGTAAAAATTATAGGACGCAATCTAGTTGTTAATTCAGAAGGTTGCCAGATAGTAATGAGTCGTGCATGCGAGGTTTTATTTATTGATGAAAAAGGTAATGAGCGTGCAAGGAACAAGGTTCCGTATGGTGCAAGGCTGATGGTAGACGATGGTTATATGGTACAGAAAGGGCAGAAAATTGCTGAATGGGATCCTTATACTATTCCGATCATCACCGAAAAATCCGGGAAGGTTCTATTTACTGATATGATAGAAGGATTATCGGTTAGGGATGTTATGGATGATACTACCGGAATATCGAGTAAAGTAGTAATTGAATCAAAACAATATTCTAGGGGAGTGGATTTACGTCCTCGTATACAGTTACTGGATTCAAGCGGTAAAAAAGTTGAGCTATCAAATGGCATGGAAGCTAAGTATTATTTACCGGTTAATGCAGTTCTTAGCGTTACTGATGGTGCTGAAGTTGCTGCCGGGGATATTCTAGCTCGTATTCCTAGGGAATCGACAAAAACTAGGGATATTACAGGGGGGCTTCCTAGAGTTGCTGAACTTGTAGAGGCAAGAAGACCCAAGGATCATGCAGTGATTGCAGAAGTAGAAGCCCGTATTGAGTTTGGTAAAGATTACAAATCAAAAAGAAGAGTTATTTTACATCCTTCTGATGGTTCTGAGCCAATTGAATATATGCTTCCTAAAGGAAAACATGTGGTAGTAAATGAAGGTGACTTTGTCAAGAAAGGGGACATGATTATTGATGGTAACCCTGTTCTGCAGGATATTCTGAAAGTCATGGGTGTTAAAGCACTGGCAAGATACATGGTTCAAGAGATCCAAGCTGTTTATAGATTACAAGGGGTGAAAATTGATGATAAGCACATTGAAGTTGTAATTCGTCAGATGCTTCAGAAAGTAGAAATTACTTATAGCGGTGATACTACATTTGCAATAGGAGAATTGGTAGATGCAGGTGAGCTTGAGGAAATCAATAGAAAACTTGTAAAAAATGGTGGTGATCCTGCTAAAGCAGAACCGGTACTACAGGGAATTACCAAAGCGTCACTTCAAACAAATTCTTTTATATCGGCTGCATCTTTCATGGAAACAACTAAAGTTTTAACTGAAGCGGCAGTTGCCGGTAGACTAGATAAATTGACTGGTTTGAAAGAAAATGTGATAGTTGGTCGGTTAATACCTGCTGGAACAGGCTTTTATATGAATATGGCTAAAAAAGAAGCCCAAAGTCGAGATAAGAAAATTATTGAGAGTCAGTAAAATTAACTTCTCTTGGATTTACTACATATTTATTATAAATAAGAGAAATTTAATAAGGGTGGAAGCATAAATATTTATGCTTCAAGAACTAAAAAAATCTAAACCTGACAGGAAAACCCTTTGTTTTCTTGTGCACTTCTCTAAGTAGTGCCAGCTAAGTTGCTTTATACACCTAGTTATTGTAAGGTACTAAAAAGAATTACATTTGGTATTATCAAAGTCGGGTTTACCATTAAGAAATAAGATTAAGCCTGATAAGGTGTAGGTTAAAGAAAGTTTATAAAAATAACCTCATTGATCAGAAATTAAAGCGCCTTCGGTAATTGTTCATTTAGTCTATTAAAGATTTTTTATTTTATAATTTGATTATTAAGTTATTAGTGTCGTATTCTGCTATTTTAGGCCCTATTAGCTTTTTGCACTGTGCGATTTTACAACCCATATTTGTTTTTTATTATTTTATTTGTAGGCAAATATTTACATTTAGAACCTTAAAAACCTCTTGAATTATTGCTCTGTTAGCTGTATGTTAACTGCTATTGTAAGGTGCTAGGTGGTTTTATACCAATTGAAAATTAGGAGAAAAAGTAATGAGTGAAGTAGTATCGTTAATAGCTCAAATAAGGGAAGAGGTGGGCACTGGTGCATCTAGATCTCTAAGAAAAAAAGGTATAGTTCCTGCTACTATTTATGGAACTGACAAGAGTGCTTTGTCAATTGCGATTGAAGAAAAAGAAATAACTAAATATTACAGAAAGCCACAATATATGTCTCAAGTATTCCAATTTGAGATCGGGAGTAAAAAACATAAGGTTTTACCAAAAGATATACAATTAAATCCAATTACTGATGTAGTAAGTCACGCTGATTTTATTTTTCTTGGAAATAAAATGCAGAAAATGAAGGTACCTGTTGTTTATTTAAATAATGAAAATAGCGTAGGGGTTAAAAGAGGCGGTTATTTTAATACTGTAAGAAGGTTTTTAACTATTCTTTGTCCTGTAGAAAATTTGCCAAGAAAAATAGAAATTGATACTATAGATATGGTTATTGGTAGGTCAATTAAGGCTAATGAAGCAGTTTTACCTGAAGGGGCTAAATTGTTAGATAATCCAGAATTTGTTATTGCTTCTATTGTTGGTAAGAAAGGCAAAGCTGATGTTGAAGCTGAAGAAACCTCATCGGTAGCGCCGGCAGCGAAGGCCGGTGCTAAATAAAAAATATTTCAATGAATGTTCTTATTTGTTGGGCTTGGCAATCCAGGAGAACTTTATAAAAAGACCAGGCACAATGCAGGTTTTATGGCGGTGGATTTTATGTCTAACCGCTATAATTTTATTTGGAATTATAAAACAAAATTTAACGCAGATATTGCTATCGGTAAGATAGCAAATTACAGAACAGTTTTCTGTAAGCTGGCTACTTTTATGAATTTGTCTGGGAACGCTGTTTTACCAGTTATGTCTTATTACAAAATAGAGCGTAATCAATTAATCGTAATACATGATGATATAGATCTTGAATTTGGTAAAGTAAAATGCAAGTTTGGTGGTAGTAACGGTGGTCATAATGGGTTAAAATCCATAGATCAAAAATTAGGCCAAGATTACTATAGAATTCGGATCGGTGTTGGAAGACCTACTCCTTATAGTTCAAATATTGCAAATTATGTATTAACTGACTTTTCTGATCCAGAACTGGCTGTTCTTTACAAGAAATATGAAATTATTTTAAAAAACTTACACTTGTTACTCTCCTCGGAATTGGAAAATTTTAAAACCCAAATTTCTAAAAATATGTAAAGCTTTTATATTACTCTGGCCTTTAAATATTGAACATTATATAGTAGCATAAGCTATTTCTTTCTTTTTTAAATAATTTTGAATTTTTATACCATTAAACTGAATTTGTGTTAAATAGGACCGTACATTAATTGTTAAATCTTTTACTGATTTTAGTACTCGAAAATTATTGGAGTTAGCTTTGACATCTTGGTTTACAAGTTCTTGTGGATTCATATCAGGACAATATGATGGTAAATAAAACAATTCTAGCTTGTCCTTATGTCTTTCTACATAAGCTTTTACCTTTTTACTGTGATGCACTCTATGATTATCTAATATCAAAAATATTTTCTGCTTAATTTGTCTGATCAGTCTACCTAAAAATTCAATACACTTTTTGCTGGTCAAATTATCTTCAAATACCATCCAGTTCATAAACCCTTGCGGACTAATAGCAGCTAGCATATTACATTTAAATCTTGAGCCACTTCTCTTGATTGCTGGGGTCTTGCCTTTAAGACCATATGTTTTACCTCGATTATCTGTTGATTGTATCCCCATTTCATCTCCCCAATAAATTCTAGCACTTTCTTTCATTGCACGAGACTTGATTTCTGGATATGTGACTGTTAACCATTCTTTTATCTTCTCTGGATTACGTTGATAGGCTGATTTAATTGGTTTTTGAGACGTAAAACCCAATCTATTCATAATTTTTCTTATAGAACGCCTGTTATACTGATAAAGGTAATTGGATTCTATATATTCTTGTACCACTTTACTATTCCATCACGTATAATCCATTCCCAATTCATCAGGTGTATGTGATAAAATCTTAGATTTTAATTCCTCTTCTTGATTTTTACTGATTTTAGATCCTGTTCCTACCTTTACTCCTCGCTTCTTATAGCGAAAGCTTTCTTCCTTATAAATTTTGTACTCTTTAAGATATTTCCATATAGAACTCCTAGAAAACCCAAAGGTAATAGATGCTTGTTTCTTACTTATTCCATGTATAACTATTGCTTCCACTGCTTTCTTTCTTAATATCTTGAGATCGCTTGGTGATAATTTTTTATTAGACATTTTGTTATTACTCTTGATACAATATCATTATATCATTTCTCTAATGTTAGTTCAATATTTAAAGGCCGAAGTAATAAGTAGATATATTTTGCTAGTTTCTCATTATTTGAAACGGTTTTTAGAAATATGCAACTTTCCGTTCCTAGTTTTTCCTAGATTTCGTTTAGCATTTTTGTAATGCGTTATATTATCTAATTTTTCTGACTGGTTATATATTATTAAACTTAACAAGAAATTTTTACCTTCTTTAAGTTAATATGTTGTATATATAAAAATCTCTTATAATTTTTAACTTTAAGGTGAAAATCAATTGATCACCATTTACTTATGTGATAGCCTTTTCAGTAAGAAGCTATTAAAAAATAGTTATCTAGTTTAGATATTCACTAAAGTTATTTTATAAATGCCGGAAACAAAATTTTATGGGTAATCGTACAGCTGACTATCTTGAATATATAGATATAACTACCGGCACTATCAGAAGGAAAAGAAAGGTATTATTTGTAAGAGACACCGAAGAATATGTTTATCGCAGATAATAACATTTCTATTCCAAAAAGTGTAAAGGATAATTTTTTAGGCCAAATACAAAATGACATACCAATTAACTCAGAAAAGCCTCTTTATTTTACCAAAACCTCTCTGCAACTAACAAGTGAGCGTAACACTCAGTCACTAGAATATTTTTTAAATGTAGAAAACTTTTCGCTCTCTCCTGCTGATACAGCAGTACCAATAACATTTTTTGATAGTAAAGCTAAATTAATAGAAGATAAGCAGTTAATAGCAAAAAATAAGGATATTCTAGCTGATAATAGTACTGTAATAGTTAAAGCACCGGAACCACAAATAATAACACAAAGACATCTTGAGGGAGAACCGCAAATACTAGAATCGGAGTCAGATTTAGGGGAAGAAAATGGGCTCCAAGAACTAAAAACGGAAATAGAGATACAAATCCCGACTAAAGTGGACGAAGAAATTATAGGATATGAAGGTGAAAATTTACTGCAGGCTCAGTTGAAACAAAGGTTCGAGGAGCGAAGACTTGAGGAGCAAAGGTTAGAGAACGCGAGAGGATAGCTCGAGAAGAAGAGCAAAGGCTAGCCAGAGAGGAAGATAATTTGAAGGCTAAAAGTGTACTTGATAAATTAGCAAAAGGAATAGAATTATTAGAGGTAGCAAATAGATATGCTACAATAATGTTATCACAAGGGTGTTTCTATGAAGAGACCCCGCTTGTACAAAAAGCAAGAAAAGAACTTGTATTAGGGAAAAAAGCTTTAAAAACTGGGATGATACCACAATTGGAGAAACTAGAAGATTTAGTAAGTGGACTAACTAGAACAGCAGAAGTAATAACACAAGAAACGAGGAGATTAAAACAAATAGAGGAAGCAAGAATTAAATTGGACCAAAAAATAAAGCAACCTATAAAAGTGGAAAAGGCTCCTTGTCCAAAAATGTTTTGTTGTTTTTCAGCAGGAGATGAGGACGAATCAGAAGAAGAGGAGATAATTGTAATCGAAATGGCGGTATTTCTTCCTAAAGGTAATAAATTGTCTGTTGAGCCAATAGGTGTGGATGCTCCTATTATTGATCCGGAAGAATTATAAAATAAAAACCAGTTTCATACATCATAAGATTAAATGATATCTAGAATATACCGTATTTAGCAAAATATACTAAACGGTAGGTTTCTCTATTAAATCACTAACAATTTGAAGCGGAAAATTAAAATTTATAGTCAAAAAATAAAAATCAATTTAAAAATGTCTGTAGAGAGTTTATTGCCAGCGTTATCTGTATAACAGATATAATTTTACTTATGTCAATAAGAGTCTGTCATATAGTTTGTGTAAGTTGCAAAAGGATATAGTAGAAAATACTATAAAAAAGCAACTTAAATACAGAGGAAAAAATGGCTAAAAAATTAGCAGAAAAAGAAATAGATATAAATACTAAATTAGTCGAAGAATTACTATCAAAAGCAGATCCATCTGAATTATTTGGTCGCGGGTGGATTATTTAATAAACTTAAAAAGCAAATAGTAGAGAGAATTCTTGAAAGTGAATTAGAACACGATCTAGGTTATTCTAAACATAGTAAGATAATCAAGAGCGATAATAATCGTCGCAACGGCAGTTATGAAAAAACGATTATAGATGACGACGGTCATCAGATTACCGTAGATGTTTCAAGGGGACAGGGAAGGAGAATTTGAACCTCAATTGATTCCTGAAGGAGTTAGGAGATTTAGTGGTTTTGATGATAAAGTGATTTCACTATATGCAAGAGGGATGACTGTCAGTGAGATACAGGGCCATTTAGAGGAGATATACCAGACCAATATTTCCAAGGACCTTATATCAACTGTCACTGACGGAGTAATAGAAGAAGTTACTACATGGCAAAACAGGTCCCTAGACGATGTATATCCAATATTATATTTGGATTGCATACACGTTAAAGCAAGGGATAATCATACAGTAATTAACAAAGCGGTATATCTTGCAATAGGTGTATTGTGCGCCAGGTATTTTAGTCCACCCCTGCGCCAGATGAGAAGTCCACTTCATACTAACTTTTTTGTATCATATTGTCATCCTCCATTTTAAATTTTGTGAGTCAATCATTTATTTTGTGTAAGTTGTTGTATTTTTTAATTCCAGTAAATCATGCCTAAAATCCTCGCATAAAATTTCAAATTGATTCAATGCCAAAGACCAATTTTAATCGGCATGGTCCATTTTTTGGCAGCATTTTTTAGAGCCAAAAATACGATTTTTAAAATAGACTTATCATCTGGAAAAACCCCTTTATTGTTGATGATTTTTCTGATTTGACGATTTATCAATTCTATCGCATTGGTAGTATAAATTACCCGCCTAATCTCATCAGGAAAAGCAAAAAGAGGAATAATCCCGCTCCAATTCCTTTGCCAAATATCAGAGATCACAGGATATTTATTATCCCATTTAGCAGCAAACGATTTTAGCTCCAGATATCATATTTCTTCGCTGTTTGCAGTGTAAATCCTTTTAAGATCTGCTGTGACCGCTTTTAAATCCTTATAAGAAACATATTTTACAGAATTCCTCGCCATATGTACTATACAGAGTTGTACAATCGTATTAGGATAAATGCTATTTATGGCTTCAGGAAAGCCTTTTAATCCATCAACGCATGATACATATATCTGTTTTATCCCTCTGTTCTTTAGCTCAGTTACAACCTGCATCCAAAACTTGGAACCTTCATTTTTACCGACCCAGATCCCCAGTAATTCCTTTTTCCCTTCCATATTAACACCTATTGCAAGATATACCGCTTTGTTAATTACTGTATGATTATCCCTTGCTTTAACGTGTATGCAATCCAAATATAATATTGGATATACATCGTCTAGGGACCTGTTTTGCCATGTAGTAACTTCTTCTATTACTCCGTCAGTGACAGTTGATATAAGGTCCTTGGAATATTGGTCTGGTATATCTCCTCTAAATGGCCCTGTATCTCACTGATAGTCATCCCTCTTGCATATAGTGAAATCACTTTATCATCAAAACCACTAAATCTCCTAACTCCTTCAGGAATCAATTGAGGTTCAAATTCTCCTTCCCTGTCCCCTTGAAACATCTACGGTAATCTGATGACCGTCGTCATCTATAATCGTTTTTTCATAACTGCCGTTGCGACGATTATTATCGCTCTTGATTATCTTACTATGTTTAGAATAACCTAGATCGTGTTCTAATTCACTTTCAAGAATTCTCTCTACTATTTGCTTTTTAAGTTTATTAAATAATCCACCCGCGACCAAATAATTCAGATGGATCTGCTTTTGATAGTAATTCTTCGACTAATTTAGTATTTATATCTATTTCTTTTTCTGCTAATTTTTTAGCCATTTTTTCCTCTGTATTTAAGTTGCTTTTTTATAGTATTTTCTACTATTATTCTGGCCTTTAAATATTGAACATTATATAGTAGCATAAGCTATTTCTTTCTTTTTAAAATAATTTTGAATTTTTATACCATTAAACTGAATTTGTGTTAAATAGGACCGTACATTAATTGTTAAATCTTTTACTGATTTTAGTACTCGAAAATTATTGGAGTTAGCTTTGACATCTTGGTTTACAAGTTCTTGTGGATTCATATCAGGACAATATGATGGTAAATAAAACAATTCTAGCTTGTCCTTATGTCTTTCTACATAAGCTTTTACCTTTTTACTGTGATGCACTCTATGATTATCTAATATCAAAAATATTTTCTGCTTAATTTGTCTGATAAGTCTACCTAAAAATTCAATACACTTTTTGCTGGTAAAATTATCTTCAAATACCATCCAGTTCATCAACCCTTGCGGACTAATAGCAGCTAGCATATTACATTTAAATCTTGAACCACTTCTCTTGATTGCTGGGGTCTTGCCTTTAAGACCATATGTTTTACCTCGATTATCTGTTGATTGTATCCCCATTTCATCTCCCCAATAAATTCTAGCACTTTCTTTCATTGCACGAGACTTGATTTCTGGATATGTGACTGTTAACCATTCTTTTATCTTCTCTGGATTACGTTGATAGGCTGATTTAATTGGTTTTTGAGACGTAAAACCCAATCTATTCATAATTTTTCTTATAGAACGCCTGTTATACTGATAAAGGTAATTGGATTCTATATATTCTTGTAGCACTTTACTATTCCATAACGTATAATCCATTCCCAATTCATCAGGTGTATGTGATAAAATTTTAGATTTTAATTCCTCTTCTTGATTTTTACTGATTTTAGATCCTGTTCCTACCTTTACTCCTAGCTTCTTATAGCGAAAGCTTTCTTCCTTATAAATTTTGTACTCTTTAAGATATTTCCATATAGAACTCCTAGAAAACCCAAAGGTAATAGATGCTTGTTTCTTGCTTATTCCATGTATAACTATTGCTTCCACTGCTTTCTTTCTTAATATCTTGAGATCGCTTGGTGATAATTTTTTATTAGACATTTTGTTATTACTCTTGATACAATATCATCATATCATTTCTCTAATGTTAGTTCAATATTTAAAGGCCGGAGTAATAGATAATCATAGAGTGCATCACAGTAAAAAGGTAAAAGCTTATGTAGAAAGACATAAGGACAAGCTAGAATTGTTTTATTTACCATCATATTGTCCTGATATGAATCCACAAGAACTTGTAAACCAAGATGTCAAAGCTAACTCCAATAATTTTCGAGTACTAAAATCAGTAAAAGATTTAACAATTAATGTACGGTCCTATTTAACACAAATTCAGTTTAATGGTATAAAAATTCAAAATTATTTTAAAAAGAAAGAAATAGCTTATGCTACTATATAATGTTCAATATTTAAAGGCCAGAGTAATATATGATTTACCGGCTATAAGTTGTTCTCTAACTATCCTAATAGAGCGCTCCACTTTGCCTTTATGCTCCGGCTTAAAAACTTTAGTTGGATCTATTGTAAAACCATAAAACCTTGATAATTCTGAATAAGTCTCATTTAAAGTATGGTCATAAATATCAGGTTTAATGATCCCGGCTTTTAAATGATCCAATATTACTCTACTGGGTACACCACCAAAAAAGTTGAAAGCATTTACATGGAGCTGAGCCCAACTAACTTGGTCCTGTGAAAAAGCAAACTCTACGTAACGATAACGACTATTGGACAGAGTCATTACAAAAGCATAAAGTTTTCTATTTTTACCATTAACATCCTGAATCTTGCCAATATAACCAAAATCTACCTGAGCTTCTTGACCCGGTTCAGTCTTTATATGAATAGTACTCTTGGGTAGCTTAGGAAAAGCTTTTTGAATATATCGGTTAATACTCCGATTACTTACTTTCACACCTTCTGATAATAGTAAACGCCGAATTTGGGTGTGGGTTATACTTCTTTGTTTTAGCCAGTTCCCTATTGCCTCATTATATTCTGCAAGCATTATCATCGCAGATGCTTTCTGTATAGGTTCGTTCTTATATAATTTTTCTTCAACCTTGATTGCTATCCTGTTTAATTCAGAATCACTAGCTAAAATACTGAGATTTTCTTGTCTTGCTAACTCAATATATTTTCTTATTGTATCCCTCGATAGATCAAATGATCTGGCTATCTGTCTTTGGCTGTTACCTTTGATGTGCTGGTACAGCACTTCTCTAATTGTTGACATACTATATTTCCTCATTCAATTTAATTTAAACTCTAATTTAGTTAACAAATAAATTAACTAAATTAGCATTGTTCTTTTCTTTTGAAAGTGGACTTCTCACCTGGCGCACAACAACTACCAATGCGATAGAATCGATAAATCGTCAAATCAGAAAAATCATCAACAATAAAGGGGTTTTTCCAGATGATAAGTCTATTTTAAAAATCGTATTTTTGGCTCTAAAAAATGCTGCCAAAAAATGGACCATGCCGATTAAAAATTGGTCTTTGGCATTGAATCAATTTGAAATTTTATGCGGGGATTTTAGGCATGATTTACTGGAATTAAAAAATACAACAACTTACGCAAAATAAATGATTGACTCCAAAATGATTGACTCGCTTTTGATAGTAATTCTTCGACTAATTTAGTATTTATATCTACTTCTTTTTTTGCTAATTTTTTAGTCATTTTTCCTCTGTATTTAAGTTGCTTTTTTATAGTATTTTCTACTATATCCTTTTGCAACTTACACAAACTATATGACAGACTTATATTGACAAAACTTTTCCCATTTAATATAACCTCGTTGACTTATACGGCTTAAATACCTATGCCAAGTCTTTTGTATGTGGCGATAAAATGCACAAATACTTGGATAGTTGCTACTTATACCATAGTAATTGTAATGCCCCCTTAGTACTGCATTTAAATATCTTGCTTGCCACTCTACAGCTTGATGCCTATTCTCTTTGCACCATTGAGTAACTCGGTTCATTGTCACATTTAGTCTTTTCGACTCTGTACGACAACCTACCTTATATTTACCTGCTCTACTAGTTCCGTTATAGAATGTAAAACCTAAAAAGTTAAAGGTCGCTCTGTTTTCGCTGTGTCTTTTGCTATTTTCTTTAGCAAATTTTCCAAAACGACATAGCTTGGTCTTTTGATCATTTATCTTGAGCCCAAACTTTTGGAGTCTTGCCTTCAACATTTCTCTGAATTTCATTGCTTGATTTTCATGTTGAAAGCAAAATAATAGATCATCGGCATACCTAAAACTATACATTTCTCCTTTTATTTCCTTAACTGCTACTTTACTAACCCATAAGTCAATTACATAGTGTAAGTAAATATTTGCCAAAGTAGGGCTAATAACTCCTCCTTGCGGAGAACCTGTAGATGTTGTAAGCTTTCCATCTTCCATTACGCCTGCTTTGAGCCAAGAATTTATGTATTTTAGTAGCCTCTTATCTTTTATCCTATGACTTATAAATTTTATAAGCCACTCATGCTCCATGTCGTCAAAGAAGGATGCTATATCTACATCAAGCACGAACGATACTTTCTTCGTTGCTATTGTTTCTTTTGCATCTTCTACTGCTTCTAGCGCGCTTTTGCCTTCTCTAAATCCATATGATATCGGTAAGAATTCTTGCTCAAACACACCGCGCCTGCAATATATAATTTATCGCATTTTGCGCCACTTTATCCTCTATTGTAGGCAATCCTAAAGCTCGTTTCTTACCATCGGCTTTCGGTATATAGATTCTTTTTACAGGTTGCGCATTATATTTACCTTGTTTCATTCTATATAATAATCTACCTAGATTTTGTTCTAGATTTCCTGCATACATCTCGGTGCTTATTGCATCAATGCCGAATGCAGCGCCTTTGCGCAACTTCTTCCATGATTCGCTAAGCCACTCCTTATCTACTAGATGCATTAAGGTTTTAAGCTGCGTATCATGGATTTGTCTTGCTCTCTTAGTTAGCGATAGAAGTTTTGTTTTGAAGTGATCGCAGCTCGGTGGCTGCAACTTCTTACCTTTTCTATCGCCCTCTTGCCGTGCATCCCTTCCCTCCATAGACATTACCCTACTTCCTGCGGTACTATGAATGCATCTAACTCCCTAAATATTATCATTATATTGTTCACAATTTATTTCAATTATAATTACCTTAGTTGCTGGACTTATGAATATTTAGGGCCTCCCAGGTGTTCCTTGATTAGACATTTTTATGCATGCCGACGACGCATACCCTGCTAGATCATATTAAACTCACTATACCGCTTAATATATTATTGCTTTCCACAGCATCGACAGTGTCAGCTTCTAGAAGCATCGAAGTTCTCGAGGCTCTCTTGTCGTTCACTTTTGTTTCGGCCTACATCCGCCCTGTTTACGCTTTACTTAGCACGTTACCGTACTAAATACAAAACTTAGTTCCAAGTAGTTAGTTACTCTTTTCTTGGAGAGGAATTGCACCTCCTAATCTAACCAGGCTTATCCTGGCACACCTATCGCATTGGTTGTATAAATTATCCGTCTAATAACCTCAGGATACTGTAAAAAAACTACTAGATTTCCCCAATTATTTTGCCAGGATTTTGCTATGTGGGGATACTGTTTTCCCCATTTTAGATCAAAATCAGATAAGGCGCTCAGGGCTTCATCTTCATTAACCGAGCCATATACTAACTTTAAATCAGCAGCAACTTTCTTCCTATCTTTATAGCTCACGTATGCTAAGCCGTTCCTAATTTGATGGACGATACACAACTGATGTTCAGTTTCCGGATATACGGCAGCTATAGCTTCACTCATACCGGTCAAATTATCACTACAGGCAATCAAAATATCTTTTAATCCTCTGTTTCTCACTTCAGTAAAATTATTTAGCCAAAATTTAGCTCCTTCGTTCTCACTGATCCATAACCCTAAAATATCTTTCCTACCGGTTAAATCTATGCCCAAAGCTACATATACCGCCTTGTTAATAATCCTCTTATCCTGTCTTACTTTAACAACTAAAGCATCAAAATAAACAATAGCATAAATCGCTTCTAAAGGCCTATGTTGCCAGCTTCTGACCTCATCCATTATATTATCTGTAACTCTGCTAATTAAGCTCTCACTTATTTCCGCTCCATATAATTCCTGAATTTGCATCTTAATGTCAGAGACACTCATTCCCTTTGCATACAGTGATAATATCTTCTGGTCTAGTCCATCTATCCTAGTCTGACGCTTGGGTACTAGCACCGGAGAAAATTCAGCGTTTCTATCACGGGGTACTTCCAGTTCTAATACTCCGCCTTCGGTAATTAGGCTTTTCTTGCCAACTCCATTCCTGCTGTTCTCCGTTTCCCCTCTGCCATATTTACTATAGCCAAGATGCTCATCCATTTCCGCTTTTAAAGCTCTTTCAAATAGATTTTTTGTAAGCTCTTTTAACATCTCGTCTTTAGCAAAAAAACTTGTTAAATCTGCGTCTTTATCTATTAACAAATCTACCGCTTGTTTTATTTTTTCTTGATCGCTCTTACTCATGTTATTTCCTTAATAAATTATATTATTGTTAATATAACCTATTCTAGAAATTTACACACTTACTTGGAAAGAACCACCGAGAGATCCTGAAATATATCATCACTATATCTATAAAAAATAATATTGTATTACATAATAATCAATTATATCACTAAAACTTTAAAGAATAGTCCAGCAAACAAGGAAATTTTTGTAATGATTTTATAATTCTTCTTATCAAGATTAAATGACTCTATCAAAATTTTTGGCCAACTTTATCTTATTCTATAAAGTTAATTATTTAACCTATTAATACTCCTAATTTATGTATTTCCTTACTAATTTCTTCAAAAGCAACCATTTGTCTAAAATAAATGATCGATGAACCTAGAACATACAAGACATAGGTCGCCAGTAAACTTCCTAGTGCATATAATAGCATGCGTTACTGCTTAGGCTATTAAAAGGTGTGTTTAAAATTAGAAGATTTTACTAATAAATCTATGTTCTTATCCTAGACATTTTAAAATAGACTGAAATTTACTGGTCTATGTGAAGTATACTTAAAAGAGAATTATATTTAATAAAAAGTAAGGTCTATTAAACATTATACTCCTTAATATAAGATGCTGAACTCATTATGGGTATTGCACTTACCGCGCTCTAGTCTTAAAGTTTAATAAGGGCTTAAGCGGTGTATGTGGGTTTATTGATTCAATTTCTTCTAGAATGGTGGTAAGCTCTTCTTCTGCTCCTAAAGTAAACAAAGCATCTACTTTAACTAAATAGGCCTCTTCCTTTTTAGGATAAATGGTAACTGCTAAGTCTGCGCTTTTAAGTGCTTCTTCATAACGATGCAATTTATTTAATGCTTTTGCTTTCTTAACGTACATTAGGTATCTATTATCAGAGGAGGTATCAGCCTTTATTGCTTGATCGCATATTTCTATAACGTGTTCGTATTTTTCATTATGTAAAGCTATATGTGCTTGATGATGTAAGTGCTGCCAGTTATCTGCGATATTTTCTGAAAAGAATCTTGTATATGCAACTAAACTTATTGTTACACCGAGCATGAACCACAATAAATATTTGGTGTATCTGCATTTCATATATGTTACCTTTAAATATTTTATTTATTGTTTATTACTCCAGCCTTTAAATATTGAACTAACATTAGAGAAATGATATAATGATATTGTATCAAGAGTAATAACAAAATGTCTAATAAAAAATTATCACCAAGCGATCTCAAGATATTAAGAAAGAAAGCAGTGGAAGCAATAGTTATACATGGAATAAGCAAGAAACAAGCATCTATTACCTTTGGGTTTTCTAGGAGTTCTATATGGAAATATCTTAAAGAGTACAAAATTTATAAGGAAGAAAGCTTTCGCTATAAGAAGCGAGGAGTAAAGGTAGGAACAGGATCTAAAATCAGTAAAAATCAAGAAGAGGAATTAAAATCTAAAATTTTATCACATACACCTGATGAATTGGGAATGGATTATACGTTATGGAATAGTAAAGTGGTACAAGAATATATAGAATCCAATTACCTTTATCAGTATAACAGGCGTTCTATAAGAAAAATTATGAATAGATTGGGTTTTACGTCTCAAAAACCAATTAAATCAGCCTATCAACGTAATCCAGAGAAGATAAAAGAATGGTTAACAGTCATATATCCAGAAATCAAGTCTCGTGCAATGAAAGAAAGTGCTAGAATTTATTGGGGAGATGAAATGGGGATACAATCAACAGATAATCGAGGTAAAACATATGGTCTTAAAGGCAAGACCCCAGCAATCAAGAGAAGTGGCTCAAGATTTAAATGTAATATGCTAGCTGCTATTAGTCCGCAAGGGTTTATGAACTGGATGGTATTTGAAGATAATTTTACCAGCAAAAAGTGTATTGAATTTTTAGGTAGACTGATCAGACAAATTAAGCAGAAAATATTTTTGATATTAGATAATCATAGAGTGCATCACAGTAAAAAGGTAAAAGCTTATGTAGAAAGACATAAGGAGAAGCTAGAATTGTTTTATTTACCATCATATTGTCCTGATATGAATCCACAAGAACTTGTAAACCAAGATGTCAAAGCTAACTCCAATAATTTTCGAGTACTAAAATCAGTAAAAGATTTAACAATTAATGTACGGTCCTATTTAACACAAATTCAGTTTAATGGTATAAAAATTCAAAATTATTTTAAAAAGAAAGAAATAGCTTATGCTACTATATAATGTTCAATATTTAAAGGCCAGAGTAATAATAAGAGCAGCTTATAACATTAATTATAAAGTTATTATTAGTTTAATGCAATTGTTCTATAGCTTTGTCTGAATTTCAGCATTAACGTATCATTGGTGTATTTATAGCTGTACTTTTTAGAGTTTTTATCATACCTGATTTAGAAACAAAACCACCTGAATTTTTGTCTAAATTTTTTAGTCCGTTATATCTCACAAATCATTATTGAAATTGTAACCAATCTTTTAGCCTGGAATATCTATTAGAGTTTTTTCCATCTTTTACCGCCATCGCAAAAGCTTTTTTCTCTCCGATAATAACTACAAGTTTCTTACCACGTGTAATTGCCGTATAAACAAGATTACGCCTAAGCATCATGTAACTTTGCATGGTAATAGGGATAATAACTGCTGGATATTCTGATCCTTGTGATTTATGTATGGTAGTTGCATAGGCTAGGATGATTTGATCTAAATCATCATAGTCGTATATTACCTTGTTGCCGTAAAAATCAATAGTTACCTCTTGTTCTTCCTGATTTATAGCACTAATTACACCAATATCTCCATTATAAGTATCCTTGTCGTAGTTATTTTCTGTTTGCATTACTTTATCACCGACTGCAAAAATCTGTCCAAATCTTGTAATCCCTTTTTCATAATTTGGATTTAATACTTTCTGTAATTCAGTATTAAGTGATCTTGCTCCGGTGCCGCCTCTCTGCATGGGACATAATAATTGAATATCATTTATGGGATTTAGATTAAATTTCCTAGGTATTCTATCGCAGGTGATAATAATTATCTTATTGATAATATCGTCTCCCGGCTCTGCTTTGATAAAGTAAAAGTCACTATTATCCTTACGGAAGTTTAAATCAGGTAATATGCCTTTATTAACCTTATGGGCATTAGTGATTATCGCACTGCTTTCCGATTGGCGAAAAATTTGATTTAATCTAACAGTTGTAATGATATTGGAATTGATAATGTCTTTTAGTACCTGTCCTGCTCCGACAGAAGGTAGTTGATCCACATCACCGACTAATAAAAGACTGATATGATCAGGTAGAGCTTTTATTAAAGCATAAAATAAAGTGACATCAATCATTGAGCTTTCATCAACTATTAAATAATCACATATAAGTCTATTGTCCTCATTATACTTAAAACCTCCACCTAAAGAGTTGATTTCTAATAATCTATGTATAGTGCTTGCCTCCAGGCCGGTTGTTTCACTTAGGCGTTTAGCGGCTCTACCGGTTGGAGCACAGAGTTTGACATTAAGCTTTTTAAGTTCCAGTAGTTTAAGCAGAGCTTTGATCAGAGTTGTTTTGCCGGTACCGGGGCCACCGGTAATAACCATTAGCCTTTTTAACAGAGCTTTGATGATAGCTTCTTTCTGGTTATCTGCTAACCGGATACTCAGCTTTTGTTCTATTTGGGGAATTAACTCTTGCAAGTTGTTATCACCCCATGGAACATCTCCTTTATCAATAGATAAGAGCATCTTTGCTATCTGTTTTTCATAGAAGTGATAACTAGCTAGGAATATGCATGGTTTATCTTCTATAAGGTCACAAATAATGGTTTTTGATTCAATTTCTTTTTCAATAGCCAGCTTTACTAAACTAGAATCTATACCAAGTAGTTTCTGAGTATTTTCTATTAAAGCTTCCAAGGGTAGGGCACAATGCCCATTTGAGGTTGCCTCTAATAATGCGTAAGATAAACCAGCTCTAGCACGGATAAGAGAATCTTTTGTAATACCGAGGTTGCCTGCAATCGTATCTGCTGAAACGAATCCAATACCCCTTATGTCTTTAGCTAATTGGTATGGATCCTTGGATACTATGGCAATTGCTTCTTCCCCATAGGTTTTAAATATTCTGGTTGCTCTTGTTGTACCGACCCCATGAGATTGAAGAAAGATCATGATTTCCCGTACAATTTTCTGATCCTTCCAGTTATTGCAAATACTATTTGCTCTAATTTTACCTATTCCGTCTAAAGTAGATAATAATTCCGGTTTGTGTTCAATTACATCAAAAACTTGATCACCAAATGCAGTAACCAACTTTTTGGCAAAATGAGATCCTATTCCTTTGATAAGACCGGAGCCCAAATATTTTTCAATTCCTTCTAGCGTATCCGGTGGAAGGGCTTTCAGAAAATCAGCTTTAAATTGCTTGCCATGATTGCGATCATTGTACCAAATACCGCTACATTTAATATATTCCCCGACAGATACGGAAGGGACGCTGCCTGTAATAGTGACTAGATCCTTGTGATTTTTAACCTTAACCCGTAAAACACAAAATCCGTTTTCAGGATTATGATAAGTAATGCGCTCGATGTTACCCGATAGATATTCTTTAACATTTTGATTATGTATGCTCATGTGTATCTTTTTAAGATGTACAGAGTTTTTGAAACCATTCCAGCTTATCTCGGTATTTTACATGATTATTGGATTTATTGTTTGTACTTGAGAATCTACTATAAGCATCAAATATTTCTACAGGTATATTAATCGAAGATATACTACAAATGCTAGAGCGTAGGTAATTTATTTCCTCGGCTACCTTATCTTCGATCAGTTCAATAGACCAGGCCCTATATTTATCGTTCTGATTCATGTTCCATCTATAACCTCGTGCTTTCAACAGTTCTTTACTGTTATAAGGAGAATTAAGTGCATATAGCTTGAATCTGATAGCCGCAGATTGAATAAGTAACTCTTTTAATACCGGTACCTGTGATTTTGGTAACTTCTGTGCTAAAAGGTGAACCCCGGCAAGGCAATCATTTATTGATCTGTGTCCTTCATGGAAAAACCCGAATTTATAAGCGATGTATTCGAGTTTACGACTTGAGATTTCTTCTTTATCCCAGTCAACATCGTACATTAGACAACCCCAAGCTTTTGCAGGAAGAGAAGGGAAAGTAGTTTCAAGGAAGGGTACGATCAAACTGAGCGTTGTGAGCGATAATCAGGTCAACTCCTTGCAGATAATGAGCAACTGCATCTTCTTCTATTTTCTGGCCTCTGACGATATCATCGCTAATTCCTGTAAGTTTTGTAATATACTCAGGTATCGGGATACCCGGGATCTTGATAACCGCTAAAATCATCCAGCAAGCGAAATATGGAGCCGTGCCTGTTATATTCAAACTTGACCATTCCCAATTCTATCAGTTTATCCTGTGTATAGGATAGGCCTGTTGCTTCAATATCCAGAAAAACAGCGATCATTTTATCATTTTCATAGCCGGTATTATAATATTCCGGCCTCTGATATTTTTTAATGACTCTGTAATGGCCTGAATTATTTAAAATAGTAGCTAGATTCTCTATATCCCCGTATTGCATCTTCTGAAAATAGTTCAATATATTTTATAAGTACCGAAGTATCTAACGAATCTAAACAGGTTATTACAACTTCCATGCTCTTACAACTAAAATTAAATTAGGTATGGAACATGCAAATTTGATCATGTATAAATAAAATTAACATTAATTTTATTTCAAAGGCAGAAATACGCCAAAGTTATGTTATTACTTAAACCGGTTTACTTCTATAATTTGGGTTATTTAATAACTTATCTGATTATCAGATGTAGAGTTTATCTCGGTGAATATCAGAGAAAAATCAAGGAAGAGTTTAGCATAACTGATATAAAAGGTAATCATTATGTTTTTGTACAGGGAAAACAGATAATTGGTATAGTTAGAATAATGTATGAAAACGGTATAGCAGATTTAGCTAGGGTAATGGTTATTAAAGAATACAGGAATCAGGGGTATGGAAGGGAACTCATGAAACGGGTTATTAATGAAGTAAGAAATAGCCGAAAGGCAGAAATAATAAGGCTCTCTATAAGTGATAAAGCGATGTTAAATTTTTACCAACAGTTTGGTTTTAAGGAAAACGGAGAAGCCTATTTCCATAATATCCCATCTATCAGTATGATAAAGGTTTTTTAACAGTAATAAATGGAGAAAGGGGATGAACTTTAACATCGATTCTGCAATTTTTATTAGTTTTTTAATATTTAACCTTGCAGTAGGTTTATTTTACAGCCGAGGAATCAAAACTATCAAGGAATATGCTATTGGTAATAGAGGATTTTCTACCAGTGCTATTTCAGCAACAATTGCAGCGACTTGGATTGGTGGAGGGGTTTTATCTCAAACCATAACAGAAACTTATAAAAACGGTTTATATTTTATCATTCCGGCACTTGGGGATTCACTAGTTCTTTTGGTCATAGGGTATTTTTTGGCTCCTCGAATGGGAGAATTTTTAGGTGACTTATCCATTGCCGAATCTATGAATAAACTATATGGAAAAAGAATAAAGCTTATAACAGCATTTATTGCTGTAATGAGCTGTATGGGAGCTATTGCTGCCCAGTTTAAGGTTTCTGCAGTAATACTGCAGTTACTTTTTGATGTTTCAAGTTTTTATGGTGTTTTAGCTGCTGCAGTAATTGTAGTTATATATTCTTCTATTGGCGGGATTAAAGCTGTCACTTTTACAGATATAATCCAGATTTTTACGTTTGCCGTGGTAATACCTATAGTATCATTAATAATATGGGGTACTTTAGATGATTCAGAACATGTTTTAGAAAAGTTGATAACTAATCCTACTTTTGATTATAAAGAGGTTTTTGATATCTATAATCCAAGTTTTTTTGATTCCTTGCTTTTATTCTTATTTTTTATAATACCTACCCTGGAACCGGCAATTTTTCAACGAATAAATATGGCTAGGGATACCTCTCAAGTATATAAATCCTTTACCATAGCAGCTTTTATATGTTTATTAATTTCATTAATCATAGCTTGGATAGGTGTACTGCTATGGGCTAAAAATCCAGATTTAAATCCAAATAATCTATTAGCACATATCATTAATGACTATAGCTATCCCGGATTAAAAGGGATAATAGCAATAGGCGTAATGGCTATTATTATGTCTACTGCAGATTCATATATTAACTCAGCTGCAGTTTTGATTGCCAACGATATTTTTTCTTTTAAATTCGGTAACAGTCGAGGAACTGGGTTGGTTTTACCAAGAGTTATTGCAGTTATTGTAGCAATAATTAGTTTTTTTCTAGCTTTTAATACAAAAAGTCTATTGGATTTAACGTTTTTAATATGGGGATCATATATGCCGATTATTACGGTACCCCTTATTTTAGCCATATTAGGTTTTAGAAGCACTCCAAGAGCTGTTTTGATTGGTATGGCAGCAGGTGTTATTACTATGGCGGCATTTAAATTTTTTGATATACAGATTAAGGCGGTAATACCGGCAATGGTGTCAAATGCTTTCTGTTTTTTTACTGCTCATTACACGCTAGGCAAACAGGGTGGTTGGGTTGGAATCAAAAAGCTTGAGCCCTTGCTTGCTGTAAGAAGTGAGCGCAAGAGAAAAATGCGTAAATTGATGAAAGCAATACAGGAATTTAACTTCTGGAGCTTTTGTAAAAAAAATACTCCAAAGCACGATTATATTTATCCTTTATTTGGCCTTTTCTGTATTATCTCAGTTTTCTCAACAATGTATTCCATGCCTAAAAGTATTCAGCTTGAACATAAAGAAATACTTGAGTTTATTTATCACACGGTTCTTGTATCTTCTTCAATACTTCTTACTTTTCCAATTTGGCCACCGACCTTTAAACAGGAAAAATTTATTGTTATTGCCTGGAATCTCATATTACCGTATGTGCTGATATTTGCCCCAACGTTGTTAATAATAGTAAGTAACTTTGGGCAATTTCAGCTTATGATATTTATACTCAATATTATAATTATTGCTCTGTTAGTTAGATGGCAGGTAGCAATATTCATGGTTTGTTCTACAGTATTTTTAAGTGTAGAAACCTATAAGTGGCATATGGGAGTAGATGATTTAAGTGCAGCCATAGAGGTAGGATTACAGTTTAAAATAATGTATGTATTGCTTTTAGTTAGCAGTATTCTAATAGTTTTCTTTAAGCCCAAACAAGAGTATCAGGAGCTTACTGAAAAAACAAATGAACACTTGAACGGCCGTATACATAATCAACAGAAAGAGGTAGAAGAGGCATTGGCTCTTAAAACTGAATTTATCCGTAATATGAATCACGAATATCATGCGCCTATGACCGGAGTAATCAGCATGGCTGAAACCCTGCAAGCAGGTTATGATAAGCTAACTGATGATCAGAAAAAGCAGGCTATTGACGTAATCGTAAAAAGTGCCCATAACCTTAGAGTATTTGATGAGAACCTTGCCACTCTGTCTGATTTGAGTAAACCCCGTTATAAACTTCAGAAAGAAAATTTCAATTTTAGTGATCTGGTATATGAGAGGGTAGAGACCTGTCGTAAACTATATGAAAAGAATAAGGAAGATAGAGAATTTATTTTAGATATTGAAGAAAATATAGTGATCAATGCCGACAGGAATTATATAATTCAGTTAATTGATAATTTGGTTATCAATACTATTAGTTATTGTAAAGAAGGTCGGATTACCATTACCTTGAATCAAGACAGGAACCATGCACGCTTAAGTTTCTCCGATGAAGGAATTGGTATACCTAAAGAAGAGCTCTATGAGGTATTTGAGCCTTTTACTGTAAGCTCCAGAACTCGTACACCGGCAGGAGGAAGAGGCGTCGGCCTTGCTGTTTGCAAACGTATTCTGGAAGTTCATGGCGGTACTATCAAGGCTGAAAGTGACGGAAAAAAGGGAGCAACTTTTACGGTGATACTTCTGGTTTAGGATTGACTTAATAGAACTTACCGGTAAAAGATAGTAAATCTGTCAGTCAAGTTATGATTGGAAGTCAATCATTTAATTTGAGCCCGTTTTTATCGATGAAAGCGAGCCACTCTTATTTCGAAAGCAAGCGCCGCTACATATACTAACCTGTTTCGTACTCCCATCAGGAGCTGTAAATACCTGAGATGACGTCTTTTCTTTTAATGTACACACCTCCTGGCCGGCTTTGTTCTTAACTACTTGCGTCTTTTCCCCGGTTGTAGAAGGTCCGTCCCAAGCAACTGGTCTTGCAACTTTAGCAAATTCCTGATTAAATTTTTTATAACCCGATACTTCAGCTTGCTGCAGTTGCGCTTCTATATCTCTCTTGGTTACAGGATTTTCAAGCGCATCAGTTACTAGCTTTTGATGGTTTTTCAAATAATCTTTAAACTGCTCCATGCTAAAGGCCGGCCGTATCAGGATGAAGCATATCGCAACCGCCTCCTTTAGAATTTGAGTCTGTTTATTAATTATTTCTTCTCTAACAAGGGCTACAGGATCAATAACAGGACTAGTTTGTGGTTTGCCGCTACTAGTAGCTAAAACTGGTTGACCTGTTTCCCCTAATCCTCTACCAGTTCTTTCCACTTCCCGCTCTACTGACTGACCTGATAATGCTATAGCATCTCCAGAAGGAAGCTCTAGTTTAATCGGATTAAGAGCTCTATCCTTAATCCTTATGGCCACTTCGTTTTTAATTTGAGCCTTAATGAATTTTTCTGGTTCAGATTGAGTAATGAACCCTCTTAAATTCTTATCACGGAATTTAAACTTTTTTTGCCTTGCGCAACTTCCTCAAAATATTTTTCGTTATCTTTAACTAAAGCTTTAAATTCTACTTCAGCTTTTTTATCCTTAAACCCCACTTTGCCATCTGGTTTTTTCTCGAGTAATAATCCTAACTTAATTTCAATTCCAAATTCCTTGAGTGATTGCTGTCTTTTTTCCATTACTTCTTTAAAACTATCAGTAATTTCGGTAACATTTATTTCTTCCGGTTTTCGGTCCTTGAACTGTTTTGGCATAGCTTTCTTAACTCATTCACCTAAGACTTTAGGCTCGTAATATTGTGCTAATTCTTGAAAAGTTTTATCAATTTCCGGTCCTAAATCTTTATTGGCTGCTGTAAATAAACTATTTACAAATTGATCGTTAAGCTTTAACTTCTGTGGAAATTCTCTAAAGTGGTTGGTCGGGCCAAAACCTACTATATGCCTTGAGTGAGAATGAGGATGAACATTATCCGATAAGTTAGTAAAAGCACCGCCGAAATCGATGCGCACCAGTTTAGGATCAGAGCCTTTTTGCCTTATTACTCCTATATTACCGGTGTGTATATCGAAATCGCCAATTAATAACGAGATGTTGGAGCTACTTGATCAAAACCTTGATAATGTAGTTCGTCAAAAGCTTTGCCTAAAACCTTTCGTGAACTCATCATATAAGGTCTTCCTAATGCTTCTACTTCTCCCTTTTCATTTTTAAGAGCAGCAGTTCTAAGAATTTTTGAAGGAGCGTTTTCTTTAGACATGTTTTTATCCATATCCACATACATATCAGCGGCATAATCTTTAAAAAAGCTTGACCTGACATATACCCCTGAACCATCGGATGGCAAAGCCTGTAACCCTTGGGGAGTAGTAAGTGAGACTTCAGCCCCATAACCCGGAGCAATAGTGCCAAAAATTTTGGATCCAATAAACTCTGAAATATTAGCACTTATATCAGTTTCTTCACATTTAATTAAGGCTCTTTCTACTACCGTCCCATTTTCTGATTTGGTATAAAATCCTCCATATTCACCAGCTGAATGTACCCCGGCTTTACCTTTCGGTTTCCAAAATCCCATTTTGTCCCTTCGCCAAAAGTGTCTAATTCAGTATTTTTTTTCTTCATATGATTACCATAAATAAGTGCTCTAAGTTTGAAGTTTATTTAATGCTTAATTAAGATGTAAATAAAAATTTAGTAACCTTCCTGAATTTTTATAAAAATAATGGTGTTTTGAAACAGTGGGTTTGATTTATTTAGCACCAGCCGATCTTAAAAGGGTTTCTATCTCAGGGCTATTTTGGGAAACTGCTATTTCAAGAGCTGTTACTCCTTGATTGTTTTTAGTCGATAGATCGATTCCTTTCATAATTAAAAATTTTGCTGCCGGGTAATTTTATTTTTGTAAACTGCTTTGTGGAGTAGGGTATTACCGTCACAGTCAACGAGTTGAATTATAGGATAACTATCCAGTAAATTAATAAAATCGTAAATATTATTTCTATCTATTGCTTTAAAAGCTTCTGATAGAGCATCTATATTCTCGTTTTTGACAGTTATATCTTGCTTGTTAAAATTAGCATCATAATTTTTAATAAAATTATTTATTGTCTTGCGGGTAGGTTCATTTTTTATACTATAATAATTATCCAAAAATATTTTTAGATAAGAATTTAAATCCATTAAATCTAATTGGCTTTCTCTTGTTAATTCTCCAAGTACGACTTCATCATTTGGTAATATAAGTACTTGTGCTTCATCATTAACAAATTTTATTTGAGCCGGATTAGCATCTTCTGGCGCAGCAACGGGATTTAAATCATCTTTTGAAATTTCCGGAAGTTGTTGAGTTTTATTTAGCCGATCTTGGAAATGTTGACGATAGGTTTTAACGTTTAAAGCTTCAGTGTTCTGACTAGATTGTCCTGCTAGATTCTGGGTTAATTTTACATTTTCCGGTGGTACTTTATCGGTTTTTGGTTCTGATAAGTTTCCTGTAGTAGATGAAGGTGTGTTATTTTTACTATTAGCATTTTCTGCTGAAGTATTGGGAATAGGGTTGTTGTCTACTGCTAATGCTTTATTATTAGTTGCAGATTTGTTATCAGTTGTTGGTAAACTTAAAGCTATATTTTGCTCTGATGTATTTTGGGGATCTTTATTAGAGGCAGCCGAAGTGTTAAGGGAAACCACATCGTTAATTACTGCTTTAGGTTTGCTCGGTAGTTCTTCATCCGGTTTAATCCCATCAGGAAGTTTTAAATCAGAGATATCAGGGATTTTCTGTAATAAATTTTTATCAGCATCTCCACTTTTATTATTAGTTAAACCCTGATCAAAAGAAAGAGTAGAAACATCTTTAGTGATTGCTGGAAGATTTTTTGCTGATAGTTCTGAATTAATATTTGTAGTATTATTCTTATTATCTCCTAAATCATTAGTATTCTGGTCAGGTAAGGTTTTGATAGGTAAAGCCTTTGAATTTTCTTCCTTTTTATTTCCAAAACCAAAAAAATTTAAAGCTTTATTCAAAAAAGAATCTTCCTTGTTGTTAGGATTTACAATTTCTTCTGACAAGGGAAGTGGAGGTGATAACTGAGGTTCTGATGCGGAATAGGCATTAGAATTTAGAATCAAAATATAGAGAAGACTTAAAACTTTCTTTTTCATTTCTTATTCCTAATAAAAAAACATTTAATATAAAAATAGCTAGTAAATGTTTTTTTATTTATGAAGCTATTTTTTTAGTATCAATTTTTTTAATTCCTCAGCTATTATCTTTTCTACTAACTCTGGTAAATTATCATCTAACCATTCTTTTAGCATAGGCTTTATTAAATTAGCAATAATTAAATCAGCCTCTGTGTTACGTTTTTTTAGTATCGGGTCATCAATTTTTTGAGCAAAATCTTTTATTGCTGCTGAAAATTTGTCAGAGGTTTCTTTAGAAAGAAATCCCTCTGTATATACCTTATCCTCTTTATCTTCTTTAAATTCAGTTGTTAATTCTAATACTGATTCATCTATATTAAGATGTTCCGTGTCATTTAAGCTTTTAATTGCAGAATTGTTATGATCATCAATTATGCTTTTTATAGAGCGTATTATATCTTCAAGTTTTTCTTCCCTTACATCATTTTTTTTTTCTTTAGAATCCATGAGCCTTAAAATCCTACAATTCTTAATTTCAATTTTTTAAATTCTTGATCTGGATTGAAATATTCAACAGGCAATTTCATTTTTTCAGCAGTCAATTCTCCCATTAAGGATTTTATATTATAACTGGCTAATATTAGCTCTTTTTGTGCCTCAATTCTAGTTTCACGTGCTTTGCTTAGCTTTTCTTCTGACGTTATAACATCAATTATAGTTTTAGATCCAAGCATTTCTTCTTGGACCATTCCTTCGTAAGCTATTTCAGCAGATTTAACCCCTTGAGATGTAGCTTCAATTCTGGCTTTTGCTGCGTTAAATCTTTCCCAACTAGCTTTACACTGGGATTTAATTTGTTTGATCTGACCATCTAGTTGTAGAACAGCTTTCTTGGTTTGATATTTTGCTTCTCTAACGTCAGAATATTCAACACCTCCTTTAGATAGAATAGGGACATTTACTGATAAAGTAGAAGTGACGCTATTATTGTTATAATTTTGTCTAACTTGATCTTCAGGGCTATAATTTGTATTCCCGCTTTGTATTCTGAATGAGACTTGTGGTAGTAGTGCGCCCTTAGCAACATATTCTCCGGCTTTTGAAGCTTTAGTTGTATGTTGGGCTGCTATTACACTTGGATTGGCAGCGATTGCTATTTCTATTAATTCCTCTAAGCTATTTGGTAAGTTAGAAGCCAATTCAGGCATTTTAATCCCCGATGCTTCTAAAGCAAAAATCTTAGTAAATTCAGCTTTAGCTGCTTCGAAATTTGCATATGCAATAGACTGATTGGCCTGAGCACTTGCAAGGCCTGATTCAGCACTTGCAACTTCAGTTTCAGTTGATTCACCAAGTTTAAATTTTTCTTTTACAGCTTCTAGCTGAGTTCTGTTAGATCTAACACTTATTTTTGAGATATTATATTTTTCCATTGCTTCAACGCAAGTTAGATAATTAGTCACTTCATCAAAAAAAATATCCTGTTCCCTAGCGTAATAACTACCTTTAGAAGCTCTAAATGCAGATTGTGCAGCCTTTAATTCTGCAACGCTTGATCCTCCGTTAAATATCGGTTGATCTAGGGTTAAAGTTTTTGAATATCGTGAATTATCTACAGATGTGGTATCCAAACCCCCAGCAGGAATAGGAATATTACTTTTTCTTGTAACTTTTGAATCTGTTGCAAGAAACTCAGCAGAAACTCTTGGCATAAACCCAGCAAGAGCTCGAGGGAACTGCTCTATTTCATTTAAGAATTCCGATCTAATAATTTTCAGTTTTTCATTGTTATTATAGCCGCTTGTAAGAGCTTCGCTTAGCTCGAGAGCCAAACTGGTAGAAGAATTAAGTGCAATTAATGTAAATAAAAATAATGTGCGCATGAATTTAATATTACCAATAATTAAAGTTGATTGTAAGGCAAGCAGTCATATTAGTATATTCAATGATCTAGTTTAGATATAAAGTTTGAAAATACTGTGTTAATGCTGGCACTTAGATTACCAAAAATTATTATTTTATCAATAATAACTTGAGCCTTAGAGTGGTTTTTAGGCACAATTTTCGTATAAGCTAAAATATTTTTAATTATCGGTAGTAAAATGAAATATAATATGGTCCAAAATCTGTTTAACTTTTCCCTTTTGCCTTTAGATTTACAAAAGAAGTTAGAGTTATTAGAAAATCAAGCTCAAGAAGAAATAAGTAAATTTACTATTGCTTTGAAAGATGTTTTGCAGCATGACACCAGAATTTTCGAAGAAGGATTAAGCCAATCAGGTTTGACTTTTCAAGAAAAAAAGCAGGCAAAAATGCTGTTTAAGCAAACGATTTTAGAGCCACTAGAAGAAATAGCTTCAAATTTACAGCATTATCCTTCTGAAACATCAGACAAAAAACCATTTAGTTTTATCTTATTAGAGACTTTGGTAAAAGTTCTAACTAGTATCCAAAATTTTAAATCAAAACTCGATGAAATATTACCGATAAAATGTGATGAAATAATTGGCTTTGCTGTTCCTGCTTTACTATTAGTTGCTACTGCTTATTCTCCTGCTTTAGGGGTTATTTTAAATAGTACAGGGTTACTGGAAACTGTTGCTTCCTTTTTTAAAGATGAACATCTACAGAAAACAATTGATAATCTTACAGATACGGTAGAAAAACTAAATAAAGACAGCAGCTTAGAAGTTATTGGCAAAATATCAAAATTAGCAATTGAAACAGGCGTTTCTGCTGCGGTACTTGGTAAATTTGGTTTTAATGCCAATATCTACGGTGCAGTGCTAGAAGGAGCTACTGCCACATCGAGTATAAAGGGTTTTATACAAGAAATGAGCGTTTATGCTGATAAAATTTTTCCTCAAAATGAAAAAGAAATTGATTCGACTTTTGAGTTTATCAGAAATTCAATAGTATCTGCTCTTCAAAAAACAGGAACCCCTGAAGCCATCACTTCAAAAATAAAAGGACAGATAGAACAGCATGCAGCTATGGCAAAAGATGTTCTAAAACAAAATTTAGACCCAACTGTTAATATTTTTGATAAAATCAAAATTCAGCAAAATGGCGCAAACTTAATGTTAGAATGCTTAAGCCAGGTTGCTAAAACTGTAAAAGCACATATATCAGACCCTAAAGATACCGAGGCCATAACAGCGGTGGTTGCTGATGTGCTTAAAAGAGGGGTTAAATACCGCCTCCAAGGGAATATAGAGAAAATTGCTATGCAGGTACAAGATCCTCAAGTGAAAAATTTTACAAAGAAAACACTCGGAGCAGGGCATGCACATTTGATAGATATTGCAAAAGGAGTGATGAAAACCTTGAGTCCAGATACTTCTCGTGCAATGTAAAGAGCATTTATAAAAAAATTTTTATTCAAGAATAAATTTTTTACTGCAGTAAGGACAATTAACCTCATTAGTTTCCGGATTTATTGCAAGATATACTTTTGGATGATCATAAGGTGCTTCGTGGCCCATACAAGCCACAGAAAAAGATTTTGTTTTTTCAATTTCGCATGATTTCATATTAACTTTCTAAAGACAATTATATCATTAAGAGATAATACGTTAGGAAGGTTTATTTATCAAATATAAATCAGGTTTAAATATGAAAGATAAAATAGTTGTAGTAACTGGGTCTACAAGCGGTATTGGCCTTGGGATAGCTTCAAAATTTGCTAAAAATGGAGCTAAATTAGTTATTAATGGGTTTGCTTCTGATTCTGAAGTTAAAAAACTTTCTAACGAGCTAAAACTTCTGGGTGCAGATGAGGTATTATTTAATGGTGCTGATCTTTCAAAACCCTCAGAAATTGATAGAATGTTTAAAAATATAATCGAGAAATACCAAAGGGTAGATGTGCTAGTTAATAATGCAGGAATCCAATTTGTGTCACCGATCGAGAATTTTCCACCGGAAAAATGGGAAATGATAATTCGTATAGATTTAATTGCTGCTTTCTATACAATAAAGAATGTTATTCCTATAATGAAACAACAAAAGTGGGGAAGGGTAATTAATATTGCTTCAGCTCATGCCTTGGTAGCATCACCTTTTAAATCCGCGTATGTGGCTGCTAAACATGGTTTAATTGGGTTAACAAAATCGGTAGCTTTAGAAGTAGCACAAGACAGCATAACTGTTAATTCTATTTGTCCTGGTTATGTCAAAACTCCGCTTGTAGTAAATCAAGTTGCTGATACAGCAAAAGCTAGAGGCATATCAGAAGAAGATGTAATTAAGAATGTTATATTAGGAGTACAAGCAACAAAAAAATTTGTAGAGATTGAAGAAGTAGCAGATTTTGTATACTTCTTATCCTCTGATAGCGCTTCTTCTATTACAGGTGCAGCATTATCAATTGATGGGGGATGGACTGCACAATAGGTTTTGTAAGAGATAGTATTAAATGGTCTATAATTTTTGTTGTATGGATTATAGGCTACTTTTATATTGATCATATTTAAATGAACTAATTAAAATGATATTAGTAATTTCTCCTTCCAAAACATTGGATTTTTCTGAAAAGTGTAAAGATGAGCATACCATCCCTGATTTTCTTAAAGAATCAATAGGGCTTATTGAAGTTTTACGTAAACTAACTACCTCTGAAATAGCAGAATTAATGGATTTAAGTGAAAAACTAGCTGTTTTAAATTATCAACGCTACCATGATTTCAGTATTCCGTTTACTTTAGAGAATAGCTGCCATGCTATATATGCTTTTAAAGGTGATGTATATGAAGGGTTAGATGTAGAAGCTTTTACTCAAGAGGACATCAAGTATGCTCAATTACATTTAAGAATTATTTCTGGGCTGTATGGTTTGCTAAGACCAGTAGATCTTATCCAACCTTATCGACTCGAAATGGGAATAAAACTGCTCAGTCAAAATTCCAAGAATTTATACGAGTATTGGGGGGATAAGATTACAGTTAAATTAAATGAACTTCTAAAAAATGGAAATACTGATTTACTGGTAAATTTAGCGTCAGCAGAATATTCCAAGGTAATAAATCATAAATTATTTAACGGCACTTTGATCACTCCTATTTTTAAAAAAAGAAAAAATAGTGAGTATAAAGTAATACCTATTTTTGCTAAAAAAGCACGAGGTCTTATGGCATCATATATAATAAAAGAGCGTATTCAAAGCATTAATGGTATTAAACAGTTTAACGAAAGAGGTTATAAGTTTAACAGTGCCCTCTCAAATCAAGCAGAGTTAGTCTTTACTAGGTAAAAGCTTTTTTAAGGTTTTTTACGAGTGCATATTAAAATGTTGTCCTTAATTTCTGAAACGTACAATACCTCGTCTGGATTTACCTGTTCTTTTTCTGTATCTGCAAGTTTAGTATTCATAATGGTACCGGACCACGACACCTGGCCTATTTTTCCAGGTTCTATACTCCGATTAAAAACTGTTACCTGATTTCCTACTAAATCGAAATAACCTTGATTAAGGTTATTTCCTTTCCTTTTACCATAAACAAATTTCTTCAGTGGCCACCAAAGTACTAAGAACCAAGCAAAGAGAGTCTGTCATATAGTTTGTGTAAGTTGCAAAAGGATATAGTAGAAAATACTATAAAAAAGCAACTTAAATACAGAGGAAAAAATGGCTAAAAAATTAGCAGAAAAAGAAGTAGATATAAATACTAAATTAGTCGAAGAATTACTATCAAAAGCAGATCCATCTGAATTATTTGGTCGCGGGTGGATTATTTAATAAACTTAAAAAGCAAATAGTAGAGAGAATTCTTGAAAGTGAATTAGAGCACGATCTAGGTTATTCTAAACATAGTAAGATAATCAAGAGCGATAATAATCGTCGTAACGGCAGTTATGAAAAAACGATTATAGATGACGACGGTCATCAGATTACCGTAGATGTTTCAAGGGACAGGGAAGGAGAATTTGAACCTCAATTGATTCCTGAAGGAGTTAGGAGATTTAGTGGTTTTGATGATAAAGTGATTTCACTATATGCAAGAGGGATGACTGTCAGTGAGATACATAGCCATTTAGAGGAGATATACCAGATCAATATTTCCAAGGACCTTATATCAACTGTCACTGACGGAGTAATAGAAGAAGTTACTACATGGCAAAACAGGTCCCTAGACGATGTATATCCAATATTATATTTGGATTGCATACACGTTAAAGCAAGGGATAATCATACAGTAATTAACAAAGCGGTATATCTTGCAATAGGTGTTAACATGGAAGGGAAAAAGGAATTACTGGGGATCTGGGTCGGTAAAAATGAAGGTTCCAAGTTTTGGATGCAGGTTCTAACTGAGTTAAAGAACAGAGGGATAAAACAGATATATGTATCATGCGTTGATGGATTAAAAGGCTTTCCTGAAGCCATAAATAGCATTTATCCTAATACGATTGTACAACTCTGTATAGTACATATGGCGAGGAATTCTGTAAAATATGTTTCTTATAAGGATTTAAAAGCGGTCACAGCGGATCTTAAAAGGATTTACACTGCAAACAGCGAAGAAATAGGATATCTGGAGCTAAAATCGTTTGCTGCTAAATGGGATAATAAATATCCTGTGATCTCTAATATTTGGCAAAGGAATTGGAGCGGGATTATTCCTCTTTTTGCTTTTCCTGATGAGATTAGGCGGGTAATTTATACTACCAATGCGATAGAATCGATAAATCGTCAAATCAGAAAAATCATCAACAATAAAGGGGTTTTTCCAGATGATAAGTCTATTTTAAAAATCGTATTTTTGGCTCTAAAAAATGCTGCCAAAAAATGGACCATGCCGATTAAAAATTGGTCTTTGGCATTGAATCAATTTGAAATTTTATGCGGGGATTTTAGGCATGATTTACTGGAATTAAAAAATACAACAACTTACACAAAATAAATTGATTGACTCAGGAATAAAAATCCAATTCCTGGAATTTTGCTAAATTCAATTATGATAAAAATTATTCCAACTATTAACCAAATCTCTACTGCGGATATATCCATATTTAATTAATTATCTAAAATGTTAAATGCTTGTTACTATATTAATAAATTGCTTTAGTTTCTCCAAAAGATTTCTAAAAACATAAAAGCAATAATTAGTACAATTTATGGCTTTTTCTTAAAAACTATTGCATCAGATACAGGCCTAACTACAGCCAATCCGCTTGCTTCGTCTTTATCACCTATTTGATTGTTAATATATTTACCTTGTATATATAAGCTTGATGATCCGCCTCCGTCAAGGTTAATTGCCGATATACACCCTTGCTCTAACATAAAATTAGCTAATTCCTTTAAGGTAATTCCTTCTGCATTATTGCTATGTGATAATTCTTGAAAAAGTATTTTTTTTGCCTCATCTATTTTTAGTTCACTGAAGGAAAGCTTTTTCTTTAGCAAAATATCCTGGATTTCCTTTAATGTTAAAGAGCCTGGAGTTTTTGTATACATACACTCTACAACTACGATTATTATCTTTCCATTTTCAGTAATACCAATAGCTGTTCGTGCATGTTTTTCTGAATCAGATAGTTTTTCATTAATTACTCCATCCATAATTAAAAATGGAATGCCCATAATTGCTGAAGTGGATTTATCAAGTAAAGAGTAGTTGTTTTCCTCTTTAAATTCAGCAGAGTCGCCGATTTTTACAAGTGAAATATCATATTTTTGGGGTAATGATAATACATAGCCGCCTGAAGGAATTAAATTATTTCCATGAAGTACTATATCAGTTACTTTTTTTTGTTTTGAAATAATGACTTCCTTTCTATTTTTAAAAGTAATTAAGGTAGAAGTTCCCCATTTATCGGAATATAAATTTATCGAAGAATTATTAGCGAATTTATTATAAGCATTAGGTATCACATTAGTATTACCTATTTTAATTTTTACCTTGGGGTGCCATACTTGTATTTCTGGTCTATTATTTTTTATTATAAATACTGCATGTTTTGTCGTACGCAGTCCAAATATTTGGCCATCAATTATGAGAGTTCCGGTAGGGTATCCATCTTCATTACCTCCAATTTGGAAAAAACCTGCGTTTATGGCAATTTCAGCATTTTCACGTTCCGCTATATCTCCGACTTTTTCTCTAGCAAATACAGAATTATGAGCGCTAACCAACGAAATGTCATATTGTTTTAAATCAATTTTAACCATATGAATTTTTTGGTTGGGTTTTTCGATAAGGCTATACTCATAACCACTTGCACCTAGAGTGCAATTGATAGCAAGTATATTTATAAAAACAAAAATTATAATTTTTAACATTTATATTCCCTAGCAAGTTCTATGTAATTTTCAATATTATCCTGCATAAATCTAACTTCTTCTTCAGTAATTTTTCTAATAATATTTTGCAGGACTACCAGCCCATAACTCTCCTAATTTAATGATTTTTCCAGGAGTTACCAAGCTGCCTGCTGCTATAAAACCATATTCTTCAACGATTGCTTGGTCCATAATAGTTGATTGCATGCCAATAAAAGCATTATCTTTAATTATGCAAGCATGGATGAGGGCAAGATGGCCAATTGTTACATTATCTCCAATTATAAGTAGGACCATCGAACCTTGAGGTATGGATTATGGTACCGTCTTGAATATTATTACTCTGGCCTTTAAATATAGAACATTATATAGTAGCATAAGCTATTTCTTTCTTTTTAAAATAATTTTGAATTTTTATACCATTAAACTGAATTTGTGTTAAATAGGACCGTACATTAATTGTTAAATCTTTTACTGATTTTAGTACTCGAAAATTATTGGAGTTAGCTTTGACATCTTGGTTTACAAGTTCTTGTGGATTCATATCAGGACAATATGATGGTAAATAAAACAATTCTAGCTTGTCCTTATGTCTTTCTACATAAGCTTTTACCTTTTTACTGTGATGCACTCTATGATTATCTAATATCAAAAATATTTTCTGCTTAATTTGTCTGATAAGTCTACCTAAAAATTCAATACACTTTTTGCTGGTAAAATTATCTTCAAATACCATCCAGTTCATAAACCCTTGCGGACTAATAGCAGCTAGCATATTACATTTAAATCTTGAGCCACTTCTCTTGATTGCTGGGGTCTTGCCTTTAAGACCATATGTTTTACCTCGATTATCTGTTGATTGTATCCCCATTTCATCTCCCCAATAAATTCTAGCACTTTCTTTCATTGCACGAGACTTGATTTCTGGATATGTGACTGTTAACCATTCTTTTATCTTCTCTGGATTACGTTGATAGGCTGATTTAATTGGTTTTTGAGACGTAAAACCCAATCTATTCATAATTTTTCTTATAGAACGCCTGTTATACTGATAAAGGTAATTGGATTCTATATATTCTTGTACCACTTTACTATTCCATAACGTATAATCCATTCCCAATTCATCAGGTGTATGTGATAAAATTTTAGATTTTAATTCCTCTTCTTGATTTTTACTGATTTTAGATCCTGTTCCTACCTTTACTCCTCGCTTCTTATAGCGAAAGCTTTCTTCCTTAGAAATTTTGTACTCTTTAAGATATTTCCATATAGAACTCCTAGAAAACCCAAAGGTAATAGATGCTTGTTTCTTGCTTATTCCATGTATAACTATTGCTTCCACTGCTTTCTTTCTTAATATCTTGAGATCGCTTGGTGATAATTTTTTATTAGACATTTTGTTATTACTCTTGATACAATATTATTATATCATTTCTCTAATGTTAGTTCAATATTTAAAGGCCGGAGTAATAGTACGAGAACCTACCGTAATAGGATTAACGTCCCCTCGTAGTACACAATTAAACCAAATGCCGGAATATCCAGAAATTGTTACATCTCCTGCAATTATTGCCCCATGAGCAATAAACGCATTTTTATCAATTTTAGGGCTAAAACCTTTAAATTTTATAATTTTTGTCATAACAATGAAAAAGTATTTTACAGAATTACAAGGAAAAATCTTATTGTATTAACCGATATAATTTAATACACTTTTAACAGTTTAAACAACATACATAATACATGAATTTTCGTGACCAGGGTATAATTATTGCAAAAAATGCTTTTAAAGAAAACAGCTATGTAATAACTTTATTTACTGAAAATCATGGGCTCTATTCAGGAGTAATAAAACGCTCTGGTAAAAAAGCCTTAATATGCTGGTGGAATCTAACTTAGTAGACTTTTTTTGGAATGCAAGGCTTCATGAACATTTAGGCTCTGTGAAATGTGAGCTAATTAGATCTTATAGTAGTTTTATAATTCAAAATAAAATTAAATTATACGCATTTAACTCAATAGTTAGCTTAATAAAAAAAGCTTTCTGCGAAAGAGAACCCCATAATAATTTTTTTCCTAAATTCCTATATTATCTTGAAGTTCTAAAAAATAAAAAAGAATTTTCGTTTACTGATTACATTAAATTAGAAATTGATTTATTAGCAGAAACGGGTTACAGCATAGCTCTTGGCAGTTGCGCAGTAACTGGTAAAAAGCAGAATTTATACTATGTCTCACCAAAATCAGGACATGCAGTTTGTAAGGAAGCTGGACAAGAATATGCAAACAAACTCTTGGTTTTACCTCAATTTTTGTTGAATAATGCAAAACCCACTCTGCAAGAAAAATATCAGGCCTTTGCTCTTACCTCCTATTTTTTGAATAGATATGTTATACATGGTATCGTACTAAAGGACAGAGAAGTTCTTATAAAACACGTAGTGGTATGATTTATAGAATTTTTATTTAAATAATTTAAAAGTGTACTTCCTTATTGATGTAAAGGCTAGTAGTCACTAAATAGCATCAAAACCTTTAACAAAAGTTTCCCCGAGATATACCTCTCTTACTTTTGTATTATCAATAATTTCACTTGGTACCCCATCCATTAGGATTTTACCGTCATGTATAATATATGCACGGTCAACTATACCTAGTGTTTCTCGAACATTATGATCGGTAATAAGGATACCAATATTACGCTCTTTTAAATGGTATATCAGATTTTTTATATCACCAACAGCAATTGGATCTATTCCAGCAAGAGGCTCATCAAGTAATATAAAATCAGGGTTTGTGGCAAGACTTCGTGCTATTTCAAGGCGCCTACGTTCTCCACCTGATAGAGTAGTTGCTATTTTATTTTGTAAATGACTTATAGAAAACTCATCAAGTAATTTAGAGGCTTTTTCTTCTATTTCTTCTTTGGTAAGGTTTTTAATCTCTAGAATTGCTTTTATATTATCTATAACAGTTAGCCCTCTAAAAATAGAAGACTCTTGTGGTAAATAACTAATACCCATCCTAGCCCTGAGGTATATAGGTAAATGAGTAATATCATGATCTCCTAAACCAAGCCGCCCAGAATCTGTCTTTGTTATACCTATTATTATGCTAAATAAAGTTGTTTTGCCTGTACCGTTAGGACCAAGTAATCCTACCGCTTCTCCTTGTTTTAAATTAATAGAAACATCTCGTAAAATTGGTTTTTTATTATATGATTTCGAAATATTTTGGGCTATTAATTTATTCTTCATTGTTTTGCTTAGTTATCGATTGAAATTTCGTAAAATATACCATTTTATCAGTAACTAGTATATATTTATCTTTTTGTAGATTTACATTACCTTTAAGAGTTAATTTTTGTAAAACTACAATATATTCGCCGCTATTTGCAATTACTATTTCGTTGTTAAGTTTTTTAAGGGCTTTTAAACTACCTGGTATCTCAATTTTAGTAATTGATTTTTTATTATCACTATTTTTGTAATATATTTTTAAATAGTCAGTTTTAAGTATTAAGTCGTCGAATATTACGGTTACTGTACCTTTAAAATGAGCAATAAGGCTATTATTATCTATATTTAAAAAATCTGAAAGTATTGTTATATCAGAATGAATTATCTTCTCGGAACTTTCATTTGCGAGAGTGCACGAATAAGGATTAATAATAACAATTATTAGAATCAGGACTTTATGCCATATTCTAAGTATGGTAAGGGTGTTATAATTAAAAATCATTTACATTAAATGTGGATACAACATTGCCTTCGAAGTTTACTATATTGTTTGAATCCTCGCTATAAAAATTTAAAGCTTTAATTGTTGAATTTTGATAAGTAACTTCTACAGGTTGGTCACTTGATGCCAAATTTGAGTTTAAATCAAAATTTACTTTGCTACCGGTTAACTCAAAATTATTAAATACAATCTTAACATTTTCCGATAACACAAGTAGATTTGTATTATCGTCAAATAATCCATTTTTTGCAACGATATGTAAATTATCTTTTGATAACTTATGTGTTCCATCAACAGTGTTTAAATTATAAATGTTGTCATTTTGTTTTGTAATAAACCTCGCTGTAATTGTATAAGGTAAGTTGTCTTTATTTACTCCTTCAAAAATAGAATCGTTAATATTAAAGTTAAATTCTTTAGAAATATGAGTATTTTCATTAACTTCCAGTCTTTCTTCAATAACTACTTTTTTTTTCTCGTAGGTGGCCCAAAATATCCCAAATAGCACAAAAATACCTGAGAGTAAAAATAGGTATTTTATAACTTTATTTCTTTTCAAAATATAATTAATATTTTTCATATTTACGCAACCCCAGCTTTTAGAATATCGTGAATATGAACAATACCTATCACCTTATTATTGTCAGTAACCGGTAAAATGGTAATTGATTTGCTATTCATTATGGATAAGGCTTCACTAGCTAAAATATTTGATCCTGCAAATATGGGGGATCTTGTCATAAGATTTTCAGCTTTTAATGCTGGAAGGTTTTTATCTATATTTCTTCTTAAATCACCATCCGTAATAATTCCAATTAAATTTTTGGTATTATCTACTACTATAGCACATCCTAGTTTTTTTTCTGTCATGGTTTCTGCCAGATCAGTAAGGGAGTAATCTGGATTAACCAAAGGAATGGCAGTAGCAGTAAGCATTAAATCTTTTATTTTAATTAAAGTAGCCCCAATTTTTCCCCCGGGGTGAAAAGTAAGAAAATCATCTTTAGAAAAACCTTTTGCTTCATGCAGAGAAACCATAATAGCATCGCCTAAGGCTAGCATCATAAGAGCTGAAGTTGTAGGTGCTGATAGCAGTGAGGCTTCTTTGATTGTTGGAATTGTAAGTAGAAAATCACTATTTTTTGCAAGGGTAGAGTCTGGATTCATTGTAGCTGCAATAATCTTAATAGCAAATCTTTTACAATAATTAATTGTATCAAATAGCTCTCTACTTTCTCCAGAGTTAGAAAGCATAAATACCATGTCCGATTGTGTTATCATACCAAGGTCACCATGGCTTGCTTCCGCAGGATGGATATAAAATGCCGGAGTGCCTGTTGATGCGAGTGAAGAGGCTATTTTTCTGGCAATATAACCGCTTTTGCCTATACCAAGTATAATTAACCTTCCTTTTAGCTTTAAAATTGATTCTACTACTTTTGTAAAATCACTAGGAATTTGTGATTCAAGAATACTTAAGGCAATTGCCTCTTCACTGATTACTCGCTGAGCGGTTTTATAAAAATTCATTTTGTTATACTATGTGAAAATATATCAACTTCCCTCCAACCCATTAGATCTAAATTTACTCTAGTGGGTAGAAATTCAAATAATTTGTAAGCAATATCATTTCTATTCTCGGCAATTAGCATGGAAGTTAATATTTCCTTAAGTGAATGTAGATATATAACGTCTTTTGAAGCGTACTCTTTTTGCTCTTCACTAAGTTCCTGGACGCCCCAATAAGAAGATTGCTGTTGTTTTGAAATATTAATACCTAGCAGTTCTCTACATAAATCTTTTAAGCCATGGTATTCTGTGTAAGTTCTAACTAAAATAGAAGCAATTTTTGTGCAAAAAATATTTGATAACTCAATACCAAGGTATTTTTTTATTACGGCCAAATCAAACCGTGCAAAATGAAAAATTTTTTCTCGGTTCTTATCTAATAATAAATTTTTTAGATTTGGGGCATCATAATTATTTCTAGAGAATTGAATCAAGTAAGCATTTCCGTCGCCGTTACTGAGTTGAAGGAGACATAAACGATCTCTATTTAAATCAAGTCCCATAGTTTCTGTATCTATTGCAATATCACCTGATAGCTTGAAATTAGACGGCAAATCATTATGAAAAACTGTAACTCTTATAATAACCTCCTAAATTAAAACTTATTCACTTTTCTTTCTATCTATTAATTCTTTTTTAAATACCTGCTCATTTGGAGCAATAACACCTAAAGTATTTCGTGCTTTTTCATCAAGCATATCTATATCTAATGATTCTGGCCTTAGTAATTTAGCTCTATTTTCTATTTCTAGCCTTTCAGCCCTTAACATATCTAGTTTATTGTGCGTACTTTGCAATTCTGCTTGAAGTTTAAAGTACGCTACTACACCTCTGTTACCATAAATGGAATGAAAGGTAAAATATAATAAGAGGACCAATATTATTATATTAAAGATCCCCTTTCTTGTAAGCTGTATAGTTTTTAACTGATTTTTTTTTATCATCAAATTAACTTACTTCATGAGTATTATATACTAAATTACTCTATTTGACTATGTAAATAAAATGCCACAATAGGTGCAGTAAGTATAATACTGTCAAATCTGTCAAGCATACCACCGTGGCCTGGTATTATATTACCGCTATCTTTAATTTTAAATTTTCTCTTGAAATATGAAATGAATAAATCACTTACTTGAGCTACAATAGCTAGTACTCCAAATTGGCCAATCAGTATAAAATCAGAAATGTGCCCATAATAAGGAATTTTATAACTCGGGATTAATCTTAGTAATAATGGAAAAAAAATAGCTGCGGTTACGCCTCCTACGAGCCCTGATATAGTTTTTTTAGGGCTTAACACAGGGGCAAGTTTTGGTCCTTGTAACCATTTCCCTATAAACATAGCAAATGAATCTACTGACCAAATAAGTATAAAAAAAGTTGCTAATAACCATCCGTTATAATCAATTTCAGAAATATAAAGCAAGGAAGCTATAGGTATAGGAATTATTACAACCCCGGAATATAAATAACTTCTATTTGAGTAAGTCATTTCATACCATTCTACAAGTATTATTCCTGCAATTATAAGAATTAGTACGAAGAATAGTGGTCTAATAAAAAAGATTGCTGTTATAAAGATTAGACCGATAAAAAGAGCAGAGGTAATTCTAACTTGTAAATTTGAGGAACTTTGTAATAAATCCAGTTTCATTTATCTTCCTCCAAAATTTCTTGTTCTTTTTGAATAATCCTCAATTGCTACTTTTAGATCATTAATAGAGAAATCTGGCCAAAATTTATCAATAAAGTATAATTCAGCATAGGCAGCTTGCCATAACAGAAAATTACTCATCCTAAAAAATCCACCAGTTCTTATATATAGATCGACATCAGGCATTTCTTTGTCGTACAAGAATTGATTAACAATTTCCTCGGATATCTGTTTTATACCAGAATTAATAATATTTTGGCAAGCGTGTACTATTTCCTCTCTACTTCCATAGCTAAAAGCTAAGCAAACTGTCATTTTATCATTATATTTAGTAAGCTCTACTGCATGAAGTATTTTATTTTTTAAATCGCTATTTATTCTTTCTAAATTACCAACTATTTTAAATTTGATCTGATGTTTATGGAGAGTTTTGATTTCATTTTCAACATAATAGTTCAGCAATTTCATCAATAAAGATACTTCATCTTTAGGTCTTTGCCAATTTTCGGAGGAAAAAGTATATAAAGTAATATAAGGAATATTAAGTTCCAAACTTTGTAAGATTAGTTCTTTTGCTGTTTTTGCTCCTTTTTTGTGTCCTTCTGCTTTAGATAAATTGCAAGAAGTAGCCCACCTAGCATTACCATCCATTATGATTGCCAGATGTTTTATATTATGATTTATATTAAAAGTATTATCAGTCATTTTTTTATTTCAATCTAGTTATAATTAATCAGCTAATTTAGGAATTTTGATTTTTACCAGTAACCCCTTTAAAGTTTTACTTTCGGCTAAACTTATTGACCCATAATGCCCAATTATTATTTCTTTTGTAATAGCAAGTCCTAGTCCTACATTCGTTGAATCTTCGATAGTTCTGGCCTTGTTCCCTCGATAAAAAGGCTTAAAAACATGATTTTTTTCTGTATTATCAATTCCTTTACCATTGTCTTCTACAGTTATAAATGCATTGTCATTTTGTGAATATACAGAAATTTTTATTTTTGTTGAGTATTTCATTGCATTACTGATTATATTATTTAAAGCTCGGGCAAAAGAATGAATTTTAATCTGAGTAAATATATTTGTTTTTTGCTGCTGTAACTCAATATTGCTTTTATTCCAGGATAATTTTATATAATCCGATACCAATTTATTTAACTCTACTTTATTAAAACTTTCTCCTCCTTCTCCTCTGGCAAAGTCTAAATAACAGGAAATCATATACTGCATACTATTAATATCGTGGCTTAACTCTTCTTTTTCTTCCGAATCATTCATTAACTCTACTTGTAATTTCATTCGGGTTAGAGGAGTTTTCAAATCATGCGAAATCATGGCCAGCATTTGAGTTCTTTTAGCAGTTTGACGTTCTATTCTATCTTTCATTTTTAGGAAAGCAATTCCTGCTCTTCTTATTTCTCTTGCCCCTGATGGTTTATAATCTGGCATTTTTTCGCCTCGACCATATTTTTCAGCTGCATTAGTCAGCTCTAAAATTGATCTAATTTGATTTTTAGAAAAGTTTAATGAAACAGAAAGGAGTATTATAGTCAAAAATATTATCCAAAGTGCAAAGATATAAGTGGTAGGGTTAAGCAAGGTTTTAGCGGGTATAGTAATAACTAATAGATTTTTTGGGATTTCTATTAGAACTTTTATTTTACCATTTTCATCTAAAAACACATCTTGTTTGTAGTTAATTTTTTTGCTTAAATTTTTTTGAAAAATTTCTAATTCTTCAGAGTTACTTTTCTTGTTTTTTTCTATTTTTTTATTAGGCACTACAATATAGGAGAGGTTCAGGTAAGTCTTGATTTGATTCTTATTTTGATAAATAGCCTCTTGCTGTAATAGAGATTCTATTTCTGAAACTAATAACGAACTGGTATGATAAGATACATTATACCAGTGTCTCTCGTAAAATAAATGCAAGGCGATAGATTGCCCGATTAAGCTTGGAATTATTATAATAAGAATAAATCTTGATAATAAACTTTTTGGTATAAGTTTCTTTTTTACAAAACGAAATAGGTTAAATTTAGATGTAGAGCACATAGCCTAGATTTCGGATTGTTTTGAGATATTTAGGGATTTTAGGATCCGGTTCTAGTTTATTTCTAAGCCTTACGATTTGGACGTCTATGGATCTTGGGTTCAAACCACCCATTTTGACAGAAAGATCGTCTCTACTTATTACTTCATTTCTAGATGATATTAACAGATCAAGAAGTTTTTGTTCAGTTGAGCTTAAAGCAATAATTTGATCATTGCTAGTTAAATTTTTTGTCGATAAATCGTATAAGCAATTCCCGATTCTAGCAATTTGTTGCTCTTTTTTATAAAGATTATGAGAGGTTATTAAGTTGTTAATTCTAAGAAGCAATTCTTTGGGCTCAAACGGCTTTGTTACGTAATCTTTAGCTCCGGCTTCTAACCCCTTAACTCTGTCTTCTGGTTCAGAAAGGGCCGTAAGCATAATTATTGGAAGAGCCTTTTTGCTCTCTTTTATTTTTTCTGCAAATTCTAGTCCTGTTATTTCTGGCATCATAACGTCCAGTATTATTAAATCAAAGACAAAATTTTTAAGTAATTCAAATGCTTCTGTTGAAGAAATAGCAGTAGATACTAGGAAGTTATTTTGTTGTAAAAACTGCTTCAAAAGTTTTATGATTCTGGTATCATCGTCCACTACTAGGATATGCGATTTATCGTCTCTCATGTGCTTTAAACTTTAGAAAAAATATAAAAGTTACAATAATAATAACCTAAAATTATATGATTTACAGCGAATTTTATGTCTAATAATAAATTACCGGAGTTTGTATCTGATTTTATCTGGATTAATGGCAAATTTTTTCATTTAAATGAAGCTTATATTCATGTACTTACTCACAGTCTCCATTATGCCGGAGCTGTATGGGAGGGAGAACGGTCTTATAACGGAAAAATATTTAAGCTAGAAGAGCATACTAACAGATTATTAAAGTCAGCAGAGTATATGGGATTTACCCCGCTTAAATATAGTGCCCAGGAAATAAATGCTGTTACATATAAATTACTAGAAAAAAATTCTTTAAAAGATGCTTACATCAGGCCAATAATCTGGCGGGGAGCTGAATCAATGGCAATTTACAACTCTACTCTTACAGTAAATATGCTAATAGCAATGCTACCTTCCCGATCTGAGTTTTTAAATAACTTAAAATTAAACCTTAGTAACTGGTGCAAGCCAAGCCCAAAAGCTTTCCCGCCGCAAGCAAAATCTTCAACGCACTATGGTATGCCTGTGGTATCACAGGTTACAGCTTCCAATAATGGGTACGACGACTCTTTAGTGCTTGATGAAGAGGGGTATATTGCCGAATGCAATGTAGCAAATATTTTTTTTGGCAAAGGTAATAAACTTATAACACCGATAGCAGATAGATTTTTAAATGGTATTACAAGACAAGCAGTCATAGAAATGGTAAAGAGTATAGAATTCGAGGTAATTGAAGCTCGAATTCCACTTGAAGATCTTGCCAAATATGAGTATTCATTTATAACCGGTACCGCCAGAGAAATAGGGGGGGTTAGTTCTATTGACTTAGGAAAGATAGTACACTATTTTCCTGATCCGGAAGAAAAAATCAAAATGTTACAATCTGAATTTGCGAAATTAGTGGGTAAGTAGATAAAAATGGAAAAAAATATATATGAAGGCTTAGTTACTGCTTTGATAACGCCATTTAAAAATGGAAAAATAGATCAAACTGCCCTTGCAAAATTAATTGAATTTCAGATATCTGCAGGAGTAAAAGGAATAGTTATTGGCGGAAGCACTGGAGAGGGTACTAGTTTACAAGATGAAGATTATTATAATTTGATTAAACTTTCTACTCAGCTAGCAGATAAGAAGATAAATATAATTGCTGGTCTTTCATCTGTTTCAACTGAGTATGCTATAAATAAAGTTAAGATACTAAATCAATCAAGTATTGATGGTATAATGTGTACTGTTCCTCATTATATAAGGCCAGAACAAGAAGGAATTATAAATCATTTCAAGGTATTACATGATAATACTGATTTACCTCTTATATTATATATTCACCTTGGTAGAACAGGAGTTGATTTAGCAGATAATACCATTTTAAAACTTGCAGAATGTAAGCGGATAGTTGCTATTAAAGACGCCGGTACAGATATTATGCGACCTCTAAGGTTATCTAGTAAATTGCCTGCTTACTTTACTATGATGAGCGGTAATGATGAAAATTGTATGGCTTATAGTTCCCATGGAGGCAAAGGGTGTATATCGGTTATTTCTAATATATTTCCAAATGAGTGCCAGCAATTACAAAATTATTTGAAAGATGGGAATTATTTTGAAGCTTTAAAGTTGCAACAAGAATTATTTCCAATTTATGAAGCTATGTTTGCAGAAAGTAATCCCATTGGTATTAAATATGCAGCACAATTATTAGGTTTGTGCTCTGAAGAGATAAAATTACCTTTAACTACAGCTCGGTTAGAAAGTAAGGAATCGATTAAAAAAATCTTGATAGAATTTGGAAAAATTTGATGTCTGATTATAAGAAAATTATTGCTCAGAATAGAAAAGCTAGTTTTGAATACTTTATTGAAGATAGGTTTGAATCAGGCATTATTCTAACCGGTAGTGAGGTAAAATCAATTAGAAATGGTAAAGTTACTATCGCAGATACCCATGCTGCGATGAATGAAGATGAATTATTTTTGTATAATTGCCATATTGCTGAGTATGAACAAGCAGGGCGGTTTAATCATTCAACTAAGAGACCAAGGAAATTGCTTCTCAAAAAAAAGGAAATACAAAAAATTATTGGTAAAATAAAATTAAAAGGCTACACTTTAATTGCCCTTTGTATGTATTTTAATAAAAAAAATATTGTAAAAGTGGAGCTCGGTTTATCTAGAGGTAAAAAGCAACATGATAAGAGGCAGACAATCAAGGATAAAGACTGGGAAAGAGAGCAAGGTAGAATTTTAAGAGACAAAAAAGGTTTAAGGTAATGAATATTAGTCCTGATTATTTAATTGAGAGAAAAAGAAATAAAACACAAATCGCTAGATGGAAAATATTATCCCTAATGCTTTTTCTAGTTATTGCATTTATATCTGGAAATAGAATATTTGGTAGTAAAGACGTATCTTTAAGCTCTAGCGGTATAAAAAGCAATTATATTGCCAGTATTTTGTTGGAAGAAATTATATACGATAATTTAGCACGAGTAAGAAAACTTGAAAAACTTGCTGAAGATAAGCATGTAAAAGCAGTAATAATTCATATTAACTCGCCTGGGGGTAGTGTCGTTGGATCAGAAATGTTATACGATGCTTTTAGAAAGATTGCTAAGAATAAGCCGGTAGTAGCTGTTATGGATTCTGTTGCGGCATCCGGTGGATATTTGATAGCACTTGGAGCTGATTATATAGTAGCGCACAACGGGACGATTACCGGATCAATCGGCGTTTTAATGGAAATTGCAGAAATTACGGAACTAGCAGAAAAAGTAGGAATAAAGTTTAATAATTTTAAATCTAGTGAGCTAAAAGGTAATCCTAGTTTTACGGAAAAATTAACCCCAGAAGCTGAGAAGGCAGTTATGGACAACATATTTGATGTATATGATTATTTTACTGAACTAGTAGCTAAAAGACGTAATTTAGACCTTGATTTTGTAAAAAAAATTGCAGATGGCAGAATTTATTCTGCTAAATTGGCTTTAAAATATAAATTAATTGATGAAATAGGAAATGAAGATTCGGCAGTAAAATGGCTTGAAGAAAAAAGAGGAATAGAAAAAGACTTAAAAATTTCCGAAATAAAATTAAATCCTCGTGATAAATTTATAGATATGTTTTTTGATGAACTGGATAATGCAATTAGAGGTTTGTTTTCTGGAAAATTCGTAGGGATTAAATCGATTCTTTAAATTTCAACTTCAGAAATTATGGCTACAAAAAAAACTTTAATAGAAAAGATTACAAATAAACTTACTTATTTATCAGAAGAAGATGCAAATATAGCTCTAGATTCTGTCCTTGAATATATAAAAGATGAATTAAGTAAAAAAAACCGTATTGAAATTCGAGGCCTTGGTAGCATGTCGATAAGAGAAAAAAGATATGCTGGTCAGGAAAAGAAATATAACACAATTTACTTTCGAATGTCCAGAAATGTTCAAGATACTCTAAAGTAAATAATTATCAGGTCATTTACTTCAGCATTTTATTAATGATAAAATTTGATTTTATTGCTATTGTATTTGCCAGATTAAAAGCCAAAGTTATCAGTTTCAGTAAATTGAAAAGTTTATATTATGGATATTGCAGAATTCCAGAAAAAATATAATTATGCTGCTGCTACCCAGGTTATGCAGCAATATCTGGATATAAAATATGCCAATCTTGAATGTCTTTTGTTATTTCGGATGGGGGGTTTTTATGAATTATTCTACGAAGATGCTATAATAGCCGCAAAGGTTCTTGGGTTAGCGCTGACTAGAAGAGGTAAAACCGGCGCAGATGAAATACCAATGTGCGGTGTTCCTTTTCATGCTCTTGAAAATTACCTGAATAAGCTTCTGGAGGAAGGTTTTAAGGTAGCTATTTGTGAGCAAATGGAAACCCCTGAAGAAGTAAGAAAACGAGGGGGATATAAAGCTGTTGTTAGACGGGAGGTAAGCAGGATTATAACAGCTGGTACGTTAATTGAAGAGTCACTATTAGACGGTAATAAGCCAAATTACTTGGCCAGCATTGTGATAGGAAAAAATAATAGTGCTATTTGTTATCTTGATCTATCGACTTCTAAAATTTTTATTATAGATATTCCGCTTGATCAAATAACCAATGAAATAATTAGAATAACTCCTAGTGAGATTCTACTTAGTGACAAGTTTAGGTCAGAAACTTTAAGCTCACATATCGAAACAGCTTTGAATATTCGTATTTCTTTTCAGGTAGAGAGTTTTTTTGCTGAAAAAAAATGTAAAAAAATCATAGAGGATTACTATAATATTGCGTCTGTTGAAGCAATTGGTGAACTTAATAGTAACCAGATAAGCGCAATAGGTAGTGTTCTTGAGTATATATCTTTAACTCAAAAAAGTAATTTACCAAAATTACCTTTCCCCAAAATATTGAATTCTCAAAAATTCATGATTATTGATTCTGGAACACGTCGTAACCTGGAAATTACTTCTTCTTTAAGCGGAGGTGTTAAGGGTAGCCTGTTCCATAATGTCAATCATACCATTACTAAAGGGGGAGCAAGATTATTATATGAATATTTAAGTTCACCGCTGCTTGAAATAAAAAAAATTAACGCAAGACTAACAGTAACTGAATTTTTTTATAAGAATATTCAGTTAACTCATAATATTAGAAAGATATTACCTAAAACTTCTGACGTGGAACGTTCTCTTACTCGGATTCAGATGCAAAGAGGTTCACCAAAAGATTTACTTAGCATAAGGGATACAATTTTAATAGCTGAAGAAATAAGGGGCATTTTCGTAGTAAATAATGGTTTCAACTTACCAGAAAACATAGAAAAATTGGTTGACCCATTGCTCGGAAATTCAGAAACCACCGATTTAATCAATGAGTCTATAAGGGATGATGCTCCTAATACCATCAATGAAGGAGATATAATAAAACCAACTTTCCATTCTAAAATCAAAGAGTTACAGGATTTAATTAACAACGGCCGAGTACATATTGATAAATTAAAAGATAAATATAGACAAGAAACCGGTATAGAGAGTCTAAAGATTTCAAATAATAATGTCGTGGGGTTATTTATCGATATTACATCAAGACATAGCGGTAAAATTACAGATAAAAAATTCATTCATAGGCAGACAACAGCTAATTCCATTCGTTATACTACTGAAGAATTACAGGAACTTGAAAGTAAAATGCTTAATGCAAAAGCAATGTTAATTGGGCTTGAGAAAGAAATTTATAGCGATGTATGTAAAGCAGTTATTGCCAATAGCTCAAAATTGATTTTATTAGCAACAGCTTTAAATAGGTTAGACGTATTTTTAAATTTTGCTTATATAGCAGATGAATTTGAATATTGCTTCCCTATTTTGACTACTGAAACAAATTTTGAAGTCCGAGGCGGTAGGCATCCTGTGGTCGAAAGGTTTTTAAAATCTAATAACGAATCATTTACCAAAAATGACTGCAACTTAAATGAAAATGAGAGAATTTGGTTAATTACCGGGCCCAACATGGCTGGAAAGAGTACTTTTTTGCGTCAAAATGCTATTATAGCAATTTTAGCACATATAGGAAGTTTTGTACCAGCGGTTAGTGCTACAATAGGCATAGTAGATAAAATATTTAGCAGAGTTGGAGCAGGGGATGATTTAACAAAGGGGCAATCTACCTTTATGGTTGAAATGCTTGAAACCTCGGCGATATTATCACAAAGTACCAATAAGTCTCTGGTGATTTTAGATGAAGTAGGGAGGGGTACTTCTACTTATGATGGAGTAGCTATCGCGTGGTCAGTACTTGAATATATTCATGATAAAATTAAAGCACGGTGTCTATTTGCTACCCATTACCACGAATTGACAAATTTAAGTGATATATTCCCTGCTCTTATTAATTATACTATTTCCATCAACGATAATGACGGAAAAATACTATTCCTGCATAAAATTATTAAAGGTTTTGCGGATCGTTCTTATGGCGTGCACGTTGCACAAATGGCCGGACTTCCACCTTCAGTAATCAGGCGCGCTAATCAGCTGCTGCTAAAGTTTGAAAAAGATACAAAAAAATCTAACAAAGAAGCTTTTAGAGGCGAATCACAAAATTTAAACCTATTTGAGCTAGAAAATAAAGAAATCGATAAATATAAGGAAATATATGATTTCTGCGGTCAAATAGAACCTAATGAATTATCACCAAAAGAAGCACTAGATATTTTGTACCAGATAAAAAATTTATTAACTAAAGCCTAAGCTCCTACTTATCTATACAATATGGCTACTGATTAATGATTTTACTTCTAGCAGCAGCAACTCTTGCAATTGGTACCCTAAAAGGAGAACAGGATATATAATCAATCCCCACTTTATGGAAAAAATCAATTGATTTCGGATCACCGGCATGTTCACCGCAAACACCAAAGCTTAAAGAATTATTTGTTTTTTTACCTTTTTCAATTGCAGTATGAACCAGAAATCCTACTCCTTCTTCATCTATAGTAATAAAAGGATCATGATTAAAAATTTTCTGCTCTATATAATCGCCTAAAAATGAGCCTGTATCGTCCCGCGAAATACCAAGAGTAGTTTGGGTAAGATCATTTGTACCAAAACTGAAATAATCAACTAACGGTGAGATTTTATCGGCCGTAAGAGCAGCTCTTGGTAACTCAATCATTGTGCCAGTTTTTATCCTAAATTTATAGGAGTATTTTTTTTCTATCTCATTGATAGTTTTGCTTATTATATTTTTAATAACTTCTAATTCCTTAAAGTCGCTGATCAAAGGGATCATTAATTCAAGGTTACAGTTTAGTCTTTGCTCAGAGTATAGTTGCCACATTGCCTCTAATATAGCTTCTACTTGCATACTGTATATCTCAGGGTAGGTAATACCAAGTCTACAACCTCTATGTCCAAGCATTGGGTTAATTTCATGCAATGCATGTAAACGGTGATCAATAACTGATTTAGGTACCTCAAGGGTTTTTGCCAAGTTTTCCTTATCTTGATCTAATGTCGGAAGGAATTCATGTAATGGTGGGTCAAGCAATCTGATATTAAGGGGCATATTGCCTAAAATTGAAAATAATTCTTTAAAATCAGCTGTTTGCAAAGGTTTTAACTTAGCAATTGCTTTCATTCTATGCTCATAATCCTGAGCAATTATCATCTCCCTAACCAAAGGAATTTTTTCTGCATCAAAAAACATATGTTCAGTTCTACAAAGTCCAACTCCTACAGCACCAAATTTAATGGCCATTCTTGCATCAACCGCTGTTTCTGCGTTAGCCCTTACTTGTATGTTTTTTATTGAATCTGCCCACTTTAAAATGGTTTCAAACTCAGGAGAGAATTGTGGTTCAATAAGGTTAACAGTACCGACTATAATTTTACCAGTAGAACCGTCTAAGGTTATGACTTCACCTTGGTGAATTTTCTTTCCGCTACTGGTAATAAGGTATTTCTCTTTTTCGTTTACTGTAAGGCCTTTTACTCCGCAAACACATGGTCTACCCATTCCTCTTGCTACTACTGCTGCATGAGAAGTCATCCCGCCGCGAGCGGTAATAATTCCCCTTGCTACATGCATACCTTTTATATCTTCCGGACTGGTATCATTCCTCACTAGAATTACTTTATGATGATGGGCCAGTTCTTCAGCATCATAAGGGGAGAAAACTGCTATACCTGTTGCAGCACCCGGGGAAGCTGCTAGACCTTGCGCAATGATTTCCAGTTTAGTGGAATAGTCAATGCCAGTATGGAGGAGCTGGTTTAGTGATTCTGGTTCTATACGAAGTAGGGCGGCTTCTTTTGTTAAAATTCCTTCATTTACCATATCAACAGCAATTTTAACAGCAGCTGCTGCCACTCTTTTACCTTTTCTGGTTTGTAAAATATAAAGTTTGCCTTCTTCTATGGTAAACTCAATATCTTGCATGTCGCCATAATGGCTTTCAAGTTTAGCACAAATTGATAGTAATTCTTCATAAGCGTTGTGCATTAATTCCTGCATTGAAGTACCATCTTTTTCCTCTTTAGCCAATATTGGCTGTGGAGTTCTAATCCCAGCTACTACGTCTTCTCCTTGAGCGTTTATTAAAAATTCGCCGAATATTTTTCTTGCGCCATCAGCAGGGGATCTAGTGAATACTACCCCAGTAGCAGAGTTATTTCCTTTATTACCAAAAACCATTGATTGGATATTAACTGCTGTACCTAAAACTTCTTGTTCGTTAATATTATTGATTTTTCTATAATGTACAGCTCTTGGGCTCATCCATGATTTTAAAACAGCTTCAATAGCATTTATAAGTTGCTCGGTTAAATTGCTCTCGAATTCTTTTCCGGTTAACCTATGAATATTTTTTTTATAATCTTGAATTACCGCTTTCAGTATTTCCACAGTTACTTCAGAATCATTGTTGATGTTATGGTTAATTTTATGATTATCATAGGTATCTTCAAAAATATAAGCAGGAATCTCCAATACCACAGATCCGTACATTTGGATGAATCTTCGGTAACTGTCATAAGCAAATCTAGAATTAGAGGTTATCTTCGCTAGGCTTTCTGCCACTTCATCGTTTATCCCCAAATTTAAAATTGTATCCATCATCCCAGGCATTGAAATTTTAGCCCCAGAACGGACAGAAACTAATAAAGGGTTTTCTTTAGAGCCAAAAACTTTTCCTGTCTCCTTTTCTAATCTATGAATTGCTTGTAAAAGTTCTACTTCAAAATCAGCAGGTAGCTTATTCCCATGAGTGTAGTAATAGGAACACATATTAGTTGCAATTGTAAAGCCTGGAGGAATCGGAAGACCAAGATTCGACATTTCGGCAAGGTTAGCTCCTTTACCGCCAAGCTTATTCTTCATGCTGGCATCTCCCTCATTATTTCCAGGGCCAAAATGATATATAAGCTTATTCATAAGAAATTCTATATTGGAATGAGGATAATTAACCCTAAAAGTTATATAGCCTAGCTTCTATTTTTTTTCAAGCACTATCAAGTTTTTTGAAGATAACTTTTACAATTGCCACAGTAAAACTCCTTGACTTAAAGTTATTATAATAATATATCACTAACTATAGATTAAATTATTTTGTATTTTCCTACGTATTTATTAACAATAAAAAAAGTATTTTTATGTCAAAAAGTTCTTTATATTCTGATAGCTCTAGTTCTTTTTCTAGTGGAAGTTTAAGTTCTTTATCTTCTTTTAAGACCCCAGAAAGAGATGCGCACGAGATGTTTTTAATGCGTGTTACAGATCCAGATAGCTTTATACTAGAATCCTTAAATAAGATAGAGCTATCTTATATTCCTAACGAAAAAAAACAACTGAGATTGGTATACTAACTTTTAGGTTTGATTCTTCGACCTTAAAGGATAAGTTTATGGATATGATGAAAGAAGCTGGATTGTTACAAATATTCACAAGCCAAAGCGACCTCAATGTTTCTGTAGCACCGTCAAAAGATAAAGCTAGCGAAGCTGGCTCTTATATAGCCCAAAATGGCGAGGTAGCAATAAATTTTGGTAGTAAAGAAAAAGCTGAATTTTTTAAACAGAAGGTTTTTGGTTTAAGTTTACAAGGGGTTGCAGACATTTATGGAGACGCACTTCATAAAATATATTTTAAAAAATCTTTATCTACAGGAAAGATTTTAAAGATTTCTAATCCAGATTTTAAATTTTCTTTTAAGGATAGTTTAGGTTCTTCTTATTCTGATAGCTCTAGTTCCTCTTCTAGCGAAAGTTTAAGTTCTTTAATTTCTAGTACTTTATCTACTGGTAGCTTATATTCTTCTTCAGACTCATCTGTTATGGGAGAAAGTAGTTCTCCTTCCGAAGATTCTGATAGCTAAAGCTAAGTAAAACGGTAAATAGCAAAATAAATTACCTTAATTAAAAGCTATCCACCACTTGTTAAGTCATCACTCGTTTTTGTAATAATCTAACGGGTGGTGTACCGCCTTAAGGTTAGAATACTCCTAAGTTTTTAAAGGTGAACGCAGCTATAGAAAATTTATAGAAGGTTTTATTGGTAAGTTTTATAAATGGCTATTATATATTTTAAACTTATTCCTTACTCAAACTCTAACAATACCTGGCCGCTTACAACATTTTCCAGTTCTTTTACTAATACTTTAGCAATTTTACCTTTGCGTTCTGCAGGAATTATATTTTCCATTTTCATGGCAGTAAGGACTATTAAATCTTGACCTATTGTTACTTCGTCTCCAGCTTTAATATTGATAGCTATTATTTGACCAGCAAGAGGAGCTACTAATTCTACCAAATCTTCAGTTTCATCCCGCAGCGGCATAAGAGCTTCAAGTTCTGACATCCTAGGAGAGCGGACATAGGTATTTACTGTAATACCGGAATGGGTAAGTCTATAACCGGTTGGAATATCAACTATTTTAACATTAACTTTTTGACCACTAATAACTGCCGTGAAAAGATGAGTTCCTAAAGTCCAATTACTACGAATAGTAATCCTGCTTGTTCCATATCTGATATTATATCCGTCGGTTACCTGTTTAATCATGATAGGATATTGATCTTTATCAATAGAAACAATCCACCTTGTGCCTATTTTGTGAGCTTGATCTGCAATTTGACCGCCAATAGAAGAAGCTCTTCGTTGTTCGGTCAGATATATATAAATCGCTGTGGCCAAAAATACTTCACTTATACCTGGCGTAAGAGTAGCCCCTGAAAAACCCCCTGGATACTCTTCATCAATAAATCCGGTATGAATATCTCCTGATATAAATTTTGGATGATTAATTAGAGCTTCCAAGAAGCTAATATTGTGTGATATGCCCTGAATAACAAATGAACTAAGCGACTGACTCATAAGCTCTATTGCTGCCTGCCGTGTTTCACCATAAGTACATAATTTTGCTATCATTGCATCATAAAACATACTAACTTCTCTCCCTGGGCCAACGCCGCTATCAATTCTAATATTGGGATTTTTAGGAGGAAGCTTATAGTCTAATATTCTACCACTAGAAGGTAAAAAACCGCGTGAAGGATCTTCAGCGCAGATTCTTGATTCAATAGCCCAACCGGTCATTTTTACATCTTTTTGTTCAAAAGAAAGTTTTTCTCCGGCGGCTATTCTAATCATTTGCTCTACTATATCGTAGCCAGTAATTAATTCAGTAACAGGATGCTCTACCTGCAAGCGGGTATTCATTTCTAGAAAATAATAATTCTTATCTTTATCCATCATGAATTCAACCGTACCAGCAGAATAATAACCTACTTTTTTAGCCAAAGCGATTACTTCAGCATACATTTTCCCTCTTGTTACTTCGTTAACAAAAGAACTAGGAGCTTCTTCTATAACTTTTTGGTGATAACGCTGAATAGAACATTCTCTTTCGCCAAGACAAACAGCATTTCCGTATTGATCAGCTAAAAGCTGTATTTCTATATGACGAGGAGCAACAATTAATTTTTCGATAAAAACCCTAGCATCGCTAAAGCTGTTTTGTGCTTCAAACTTAGCAGATTGATAAGCCTTTTCCATCTCTTTTGGGTTTTTTACTACCCGCATACCGCGACCACCACCACCTGCAGCTGCTTTTATTATGACGGGAAACCCTATTTGTTCAGCGATTTTTATAGCTTGTTCTACGTCATTAATAGTGCCCATGTAACCAGGAACTGTACTAACACCGGAAGCAACGGCAATTTTTTTAGCCTCAATTTTATCGCCCATAATCTTGATTACTTTGGCGCTTGGTCCTATTAAGGTAACGCCTTCTCTTTTTAAGACATTGGCAAAATTTGCATTTTCTGCTAAAAAGCCATACCCTGGGTGAACAGCATCCGCTCCACTTTCTCTAATTACCGTAATAATGTTTTTTATTGACAGGTAACTTTCTGTCGCCGGGGAATTACCTATATAATAAGCTTCGTCTGCATATTGTACATGTTGAGCATTAGTATCTGCTTCTGAGTAAACTGCTACAGATTTTATTCCCATTTTCTGCAGGGTTTTCATAATCCTTAAGGCAATTTCACCGCGATTAGCAACAAGAACTTTTTCAAATAATGGTTTTTCGGTCATAAACTAGTTTTCAAGTCTTTATCTAATTTAAAGGCTATTTAAAATTTTTAACAAATATTACAGAGGTAAATTATCGTGTTTTTTCCATGGCTTGTTTACTGACTTAGTGCGTAAATATTTTAAAGATTTACATATCCTCCACCTAGTATTTTGCGGTTTGATAATATCATCAAGATAACCCCTTGAAGCAGCCACAAAAGGAGAAATAATAGTTTCTTTATAATTAGCTATTATTTCCTTTTTTCTTTCAGGATCTTTGCATTCCTGTCTAAAAATCACTTCTGCTGCACCTTCAGCTCCCATAACTGCAATTTCTGAGTTAACCCAAGCATAATTATTATCACCACGTAGATGTTTTGAATTCATAACAATATAAGCACCGCCGTAAGCTTTCCGAGTAATAACAGTGATTTTAGGGACAGTAGCTTCTGCATAAGCATAAAGCAGTTTTGCTCCGTGCTTGATTATACCACTTGTTTCTTGCTCAACCCCGGGAAGGAAACCAGGGACATCTACTAATGTTACTATCGGAACGCTGAAAGCATCGCAGAACCTGACAAAACGAGCAGCTTTTCTAGAAGCATTTATATCTAAACATCCAGCTAGATGAAGAGGTTGATTTGCTACAAACCCTACAGGGCTACCCTCCATATAACCAAAACCGATTATAATATTTTTAGCATACTCTGGTTGTAACTCAAAAAAATCTCCTTCATCTACTATCCTTTGGATCAGTTCTTTCATGTCATAAGACTTATTAGGATTAGCGGGAACTAATGTATTAAGCGACATATCTACTCTGTCTGCAGGGTCACTAGTAGGTCTTAAAGGAAGAGCAGCACGATTCGAAAGTGGTAGGAAATTTATAAATCTTCTCGTTTCTAAAAGGAGTTCAACATCGTTTTTAAAAGCAAGATCAGTAACACCAGATTGGGTGGTGTGTATTCTAGCTCCACCTAATTTTTCCTGTGTTACTTCTTCACCTGTTACGGTTTTTATAACGTCAGGACCTGTTACAAACATGTAAGAAGAACCTTTTACCATAAATATAAAGTCAGTTAGGGCAGGGGAATAAACAGCTCCACCAGCACACGGCCCCATTACAAGGGTAATTTGTGGAATAACACCAGAAGCAAGAGTATTTCGATGAAACAACTCTCCATATCCTCCAAGTGAATCAACACCTTCTTGTATCCTCGCTCCGCCGGAATCGTTAATACCAATGACCGGGGCCCCCACTTCTAAGGCTGCATCAATTAAATTGCATATTTTTTTTGCATGATATTCACCTAGTGATCCACCAAAAACAGTAAAATCCTGACTATATACAAATATTAACCGTCCATTAATAGTACCGTGCCCAGTAACAACACCGTCGCCAGCAAATTTTTTATCTCTCATCCCGAAATTATCGCAACGGTGTTCAACGAACATCCCTGTTTCCTGGAAACTATCAGGATCTAATAATACCTCTATCCGTTCTCTTGCTGTTAATTTGCCTTTTTGATGTTGCTGCAGAATACGCTCAGCTCCACCGCCAAAACGAGCCTGACTTTTTTTTTCGTCAAGAATTTGTTGATTTTGAAAGGTCATTTTACTCATAAGTCTGAACTAATATATTTCAAAAACTTGTATGCCTGAAGTATAAAGAAAAATTTTTTAAAAGATAGATTTTTTTTGCGTGTGGCAATTCACTTTAAAAAGTTACCTAGCTCGTCTTAAGCCATCTTCAATTTCTTTAATTGAGAGAAGAACCAGAAGCTCTAGGCCGTCTGGGAATTTGGAACTAAATATCAGTATTTAGGGAGTAAAAAAGTGAACATCAATAATATAAAAAGAATAACTAACTTTATTAAAGGGTATTTTAAAATGTATATATCATTTTCCAAAACAAACTTAATTAAGAGCAGCAAAAGGAATAAAATCATTACCCCTCTTAAATTTATTTGGGCCACTAGGATACAAAGTAACCAAATTATTGTTCCTATTAATAAAGTAGCCAATATTATTTTTAGGTTATTCATCCATTTACCGGATGTAGGAAGAAATTTTAAAGCTTTAGGGAAGATAAGCATCAATATATATGGCGTAGAGAAACCCAAGGCTATAAAAGTAAATGTAAAAAAATAAATAAATTGCTTTGTGTAGATAAAACAGTTGCAATTACTCCACTAAAATAATGTTCAATATCAAAAAACTATTAACGGATTCAGGTAATTTAAATACTACCCGATCTAAGGAGACACTAATGAAAAAGGTTACAATTATACTTAAAGCAATGACAAAAGTAGGCTCTTGAAAGTTTAGCCCTAGCCCAAAATACTTACCTGTGCTTTTAAAAATTAATGCTATAAAAGCTATTACCCAAAAACTGCTTAATATACTGAATATGGTAAATAATGAAGCTTTTCTTCTATTTGAATTGGGGCGTCTTACAAAATTTATAATTTTTAGAGACAATACCGGTAGTACACAAGGCATAAAATTCAAAATAAAGCCGCCAATAGCTGCAATTGACATAATCCAAAAAGTATTAAAAATTTTTGCAAGTCCAGAATTATCCTTTAAATCTTCTGGAGTGATTACAGTAGAAAGATATTCTTGCTTAAGCTCGCCTTGATTACTGCATAATACATATTCTATATCGAATTCTAATTCTATATTCTTGGTAGGATTAAGGGCTTCAACTACCAACGGTGCTTTAAGATGATTTTCATAAAAATACGTTTATTTGGCAGAAAAAGCATGCTAATATTAATATTAATCGTTTACAAATCATTAAAATCACTATTGAAATATGTTAGGATAATTACTATGTGTCTATTAAATAAATAATCTGCAAATATTTATTTATATGATTGGCGAAGATTTCTCTAATTTAACTGGCAAAATTCTCATAGCAAGCCCATATACTATGGAAGATAATGTATTTTACCAATCTATCGTTTATATTGTCCATCATAGTGATCAAGGATCCGTAGGTTTTTTGGTGAATCGTCTCATTAAAAATCCTCCAGTAAATAGTTTGTTTAAAAAAGCCCAATTTAAACTCGACCTGAATATGTTAAATTTAAAAATTCACATTGGCGGGCCACTAGAACTTGAAAGAGGATTCTTCCTGCACTCTGCTGAATATAATAAAAACCTTTTATTTAAATTAGAAAATTCAGAATTAGCGGTTAGTTCAAATATTGAAATTCTGAAAGACATAACAAGCGGTAGTGGTCCTAAACATAGTATTTTTGCAATCGGTTATACTGGTTGGGGAGCAGGACAACTAGAACTTGAAATCCAAAATAATCTATGGTTACTATCAGAACCGGATTATGATATTATTTTTGGTGATGACCATACTACTAAATGGTCTAATGCCCTTGCTAAATTAAACATAGATGACACAGGCTTTGTTCCATACGTAGCGAGTTGCTAGTCTGTTTTTCTTTATCTTAATAATTTATTTCTCTCGACAGTAATAATAATCCTTGTTACGATAACGACCAATTATGGCAATATCGCTGAATCATCTCATTAAAATTTAACCTTACTAATTACGGAATAACATATTGTTAAGTTTATGCAAAAATCTGTTTTGGGAAAGTTATGGCAACCGGTTACGATTCAGGAAGATTTAGTTGCCAGAATTTCTAGAGAACTCCAGATCGGAGATTTTCTGGCAAAACTAGTTTCAACCAGAGTATCTTCAGCAGAAGAAGCTTTTGATTTTCTGGATCCTAAAATAAAAAGGCTATTACCTGATCCTTTTCATTTGCTTGATATGCAACAAGGTGTACTACGAATAGTACAGGCAATAAAGAACCAAGAAAAAATTTGCATATTTGCCGATTATGATGTTGATGGCGCTACTTCTGCAGCTTTGCTAAAAAACGTTTTTCGGGAATTGGGAGTAGAAGTAGAAATTTATGTACCTGATAGAATAGAAGAGGGATATGGTCCAACTTTATTTGCAATGCAAAAGCTCAAGGATAAGGGTAATAAGGTACTTATTACCGTTGATTGTGGTTCAGTAGCTTTCGAAGCTTTACTTTACGCAGCTGACATAGGGCTGGATGTGATAGTTATTGATCATCATATTAGTTTAGATAAATTACCTAAAGCTATAGCGGTAATCAACCCTAACCGAATTGATGAGGGAAGTAATTATAAGAATCTAGCTGCTGTTGGAGTTTCATTTTTATTTGCAGTTGCATTTTGCTCAAGGCTTAGGCAGGAAGGATTTTTTGAACATACTTCTATTAAACACCCTGATTTAATTAAACAGCTAGATGTTGTTGCCCTTGGTACAGTTTGCGACATTATGACCCTGACCGGATTAAATAGAGCCTTTGTTAAACAAGGTTTAAAAATAGCAAGAAGTAGAGCAAATATAGGATATGCCGCTTTATGTGATGCCGCAAAATTAGATGAAGCTATTAATTGCTATCACCTTGGTTTTATCCTAGGCCCAAGGATCAATTCAGGGGGTAGGGTAGGTACTTCCTCTTTGGGAGCAGCTCTTCTTTCCACTAATAATTCCCAGAAGGCTAAAGAGATATCAGAAGAGTTAACCATACATAATAATAACCGGAAAATAATAGAGTCAACGATTTTAGAAGAAGCTCATAAATTGGCTAAATTGCAAGCTAATAATGCAGTGATTTTTGTAAGTGGCCATAGTTGGCATCCAGGGGTTATAGGTATTGTAGCTGGCAGGTTAAAAGAAACTTATAACAGACCAGTAGCAGTAGTGGCAGTTAATGAATCAATAGGCAAAGCATCATGTAGGTCTGTAAAGGGCTGCGATTTTGGTTCAGCTTTAATGGAAGCAAAACTAAAGGGAATATTACTAGCCGGAGGAGGACATGCCATGGCTGCTGGTTTTAGTATTGAGGAAAATAAATTACCTATATTACAGGAATTTTTAGAAAACAGATTTGAAAATATATTAAAAAACTCTATTTCTCATCTAGAAGAATTTTATGATTTAGAATTAACTGCTAGCTCTATAAATAACGGTTTAATTGAAGAAATCAATAAGTTAGAGCCGTTTGGTAATGGTAATCCATCACCTGTTTTTAAATTTAGTAATCTGTTCGTATTAAAGGGGGATATTGTAGGGGGTAATCACATTAAAGTTCTGTTTGCTCCAACCAGCGATTCTTACTCTTCAACACCAATAAGTGCTATCGCTTTTAATTCTGTCAATACCGTAATGGCAGATGTAATTTTATCAAAAAAATCTTATAATTTGTCGGTAATTGGCACCTTAAAAGAAAATAACTGGCAAAATAGACAAACGGTCCAACTACACATAAAAGACTTAATCATAAATTCTTCAAGCTAGCGCCTATCTAGAAAAGTAAAGTTTTTTTTATTTAAAATGTAATAATTCTGCTACAGCTATATCCAGGATGATTATGGATTACTATAATTTTTGCATAGAACGTCTGGTTTCAGTAGGGGATACTGTAACTCCTAGTCAAGTTATTGCTCGTCTTGATCCACAAGATGTAAAAGATAACCTTACGGCAGAATGAAGCTAGACAAAAAATCTTGCTTAGTAAAGGGGTAGTTACCAATGCCAAATATGAAGATGCTCTCTCCTAATTGCAATCTGCACGAGCAAAAGTAGAAGGAGCAGAATTTTATATACATAATCTATATTATGGAAAATAACTGAACTACTCTGCCGGGTTATCGATCATATGGGTTATAAAGTGAAAACTTAGCAAAATCATAAAAAAGTGAAAACTTAGCAAAAACTCAAAAAGTTTTTGCTAAGTTTTAAGAAATAGAATCTAGGTTTACTTACTTAGATTTAGTAGCTCCATCAAGGGCAGCACCCAAAATATCACCAAGACTTGCACCACTATCTGTTGAACCATACTCTTTTATAGCTTTTTGGCGCTCTTCAATTTCTAAAGCTTTAATTGAAAGCCCTATTTTTTTAGTGGATTTATCAATAGATATTATTTTTGCGTCTAATCTATCGCCTTTTGCAAATCTTTCTAGTTTCTGGTCATATTTTTCAGCTGATAAATCAGCTTTTTTAATAGTACCGACCGCTTTACCATCAATATCCACTTCGATTCCATCGTCTTTTACCTCAGTTACAACGCAGGTTACAACCATATTTTTCTTAAATTCTTCTAGGTCATTACCTTCATTTTGGTCTTCAGACAACTGTTTAATACCAAGGGCTACTCTATCCTTATCAATATCAATACTGAGCACTTTACATTCAACCTCGTCGCCTTTTTTGAATCTTTTTAAAGCCTCTGATCCGTTTTTATCCCAGCTAATATCAGATTCATGGATCATTCCATCCGTATTAACATCAATGGCTACGAACATACCAAAATCCGTGATATTTCTGATAGGAGCTTTAATTACGCTACCTACAGGATGGTTTTGAGCAAATTTTACTAAAGGATTATCCTGGCATCTTTTTATACTTAAAGAAATTCTATGTTTATCAGTATCTACATCTAAAATAATAAACTCAACTTCTCGTCCAATAGTTAATAATTTCTTAGGGTTTTGATTTGTTTTACCCCAAGAAATTTCTGAAGAGTGTACTAAGCCTTCGATACCGTCTTTTAATTCAATAAATGCACCATAATCAGCGATATTCGTAACTTTCCCCTTCATTACCTTATTAACAGGGAATTCCTCCTTAATATTCTGCCAGGGATTAGTATCTAGCTGCTTCATACCAAGAGAGATCCTTTTTGTATCTTCGTTATATTTAATAACTACTACCTTAATTTCTTGACCAAACTTTAGCACTTCTGAAGGATGGTTAATTCTCCCCCATGAAATATCAGTAACGTGTAATAATCCGTCTACACTGCCAAGATCAACAAAAGCTCCATAATCGGTAATGTTTTTGACTATTCCTGTTAAGATCGTTCCCTCTTTAATTTGCGATAACATTTCATCTCTAGCTTCTGATCTTGACTCTTCAAGTATAGCTCTTCTTGAAACAACAATGTTACCCAGTTTTTTGTCCATCTTTAAAATTTGAAAAGGCTGTTCAATGTTCATAATTGAAGTAGGATCTTTTATTGGTCTTACGTCCACTTGGCTTCCAGGTAAGAAAGCTACTACTCCTTTTAAGTCAACTGTAAAACCTCCTTTGACTCTTCCAAAGATAACTCCCATAACATTTTGTTGCTTTTCAAACAACTCTTCAAGTATCACCCAAGATTCTTCCCTAATAGCTTTTTCACGGCTTAAAATAGTTCCTCTTCGACCTTCAACTTTTTCAACGAACACATCAACTATATCACCTACTTTTGGCAACACTTGATTCATACCTGTTTGAAATTCTGCTACTGGTATTCTTCCTTCATTTTTAAGGCCGACATCAACAACTATAACATCAGAGTTAGTTTCTACCACTTGCCCTTTTACTACCATACCTTCTTTTACATGGCTGGTATTAACACTTTCCAGTAGATGGGCAAACTCTTCGTTATTTGGAGTAATTTCGCTTAATTGAGGTATAAATCTTTTCTTTTTTAACATAAATAATATACTTTTTAGGCAACTAAATCGTACCAAAATTTAGCGCAACTTTTGAGATTAACAAATAAGCTATATCCCTTTTGGTACTAAAGCTTGGGGATTAACTTCACTCTATATAATTTTTGATCTCAGCTATTACTTGCTTTTGATTCATATGGCTTGTGTTAATAATAAAAGCATCTGAAGAAACCAAGAGAGGATCAGTTATACGCATACTGTCTCTTAAGTCCCGCTCTTTAAGTAATTCTAAAACCTTCTCCAGTTTACATTTTTTTCCTTCTTCACGCAACTGCTTATATCTTCTTTCTGCTCTTTTATTAACATCTGCGGTAATAAAAATTTTTAAATCGGCATCTTTTGCTATTACGGTGCCTATATCACGCCCTTCCATTATAATTCTTGGGTGTATTTTCACCATTAGAATTAGGTATTTATTTATATTAGCCCGTACTTCGGGAATAGTAGAAATTTTAGACGCATAATTCCCTATATTTTCCTGATTTAAATCTGCTCCTTTTGTAAGTTCGGTCAGATTATTCCTTCCGGAAAGTTCTATTATTTTTTTTACCTCTGTAATATCGATATTGTTAACTATACACAAATAAGCCAGACTTCTATAAAAAATACCGGATTGTACATACTCCAAATTAAATTCAGAAGCAAGTATTCTCCCTATCGAGCTTTTTCCGGATGCTGATGGACCATCTAAGGCTATAACAAAACTATTATGTTGGTTGTACGCTTTCTCTTTTAAGTTTTTCATTTATTCTTGATAATTAATCTTTAGCTAATTTCTGGCTTCCAGATAGCTTTTATTTCATTTTAGATTAAAATTCAAATTAAAATCTTGAAATTCAAAAAAAATCGGGGTAAATAAGTGTACCGGATTTAAAAATTCTTTGGGCGGTTAGCTCAGTTGGTTAGAGCATTACGTTGACATCGTAAAGGTCGGAAGTTCGAGTCTTCTACCGCCCACCAGTTTTTATATAGTTTATTTTTTTATTCGGAGATATCAAAGCGATTTAAAGAAAATTGATTTCTCTAAATTTATGTACTTAGCAAGGTAAATAAGGTAGAAGTAATTCTTACTTTTTGTTTCTCTTGAGTGACCCCCTACCCTTATAGAGATTCACTTACTTTCATAAATTTTATTTTTTATGCCGCTTTATCTTTTATTAAAGATTTTATAAGAGTATTAACTGCATTACACACACGTTGATATTGTGTTACAGTTGTTTCATTATTGCCTGTTTCAAGTCCTTCATAAAAATACGATATATTTTTATCCAGAGCCTTGGATATCAAAACGTTGACGGGACAACCCTTTTGCTAGTCTTAAAGAATAGATTTTATTACCTATAAATTTATCAATTTCTTCTATGTAATCATTTTTACCTCTCTTAAGTCTGAGTATATTTATTTTAGTCAAGTATTACTGTATAAGTCAGATGATTGTTCTGCTGACAAAGTTTTTAAGCCGAAGTCATCTAAAATCAATAAATCAACTTTTGTGTATCGCTTAAAAATGACATCATAAGTAAAATCGGCTCTAGAGCGATAAAATTCATTGAGTAGTTCGTTGCTCCTTATAAACTTTACCTTTTTATTGCGCTGGCAAGCTAACATTCCAAGAGCTTGAGATAAGTGCGTTTTACCAGTACCTACCGGCCCCATAATGATTACATGGTTCTTTTCTTTGATAAATTTTGCAGTCATTAAGTCATTAATTGCATGTCTAATTTTGAGTGAATATCGTTTTAAATCAAACCCTTCAAATGTTTTTGTTTCTTCAAATTTTGCTTGGACAACTCTTCTTTGCAGAGAGCTTTGATCTCTATTATCAACCTCATCTTGGAATAGCATTAAAAGCAGTTCTTCATATGGCATTGCAGCGTCTCTGGCTTGCCTTAGCCTTGCTATCCAAACTATCAGATATTCCAGATAACTTAAGTTGTTGTACCAAATTATCGAGTTGCAAGTTAGGCATAATTAGCCTCCATATCAGAGCTATATTTAAGCATTAGCCTTAATATTCTTCACTTTGCCGCCTTCAATATTAGGAATAGAGTACTGATCCAGTTTATTTTTTAAAATATTGGATATAGCCTCATAAGTATAATTATTACTCTGGCCTTTAAATATTGAACATTATATAGTAGCATAAGCTATTTCTTTCTTTTTAAAATAATTTTGAATTTTTATACCATTAAACTGAATTTGTGTTAAATAGGACCGTACATTAATTGTTAAATCTTTTACTGATTTTAGTACTCGAAAATTATTGGAGTTAGCTTTGACATCTTGGTTTACAAGTTCTTGTGGATTCATATCAGGACAATATGATGGTAAATAAAACAATTCTACCTTGTCCTTATGTCTTTCTACATAAGCTTTTACCTTTTTACTGTGATGCACTCTATGATTATCTAATATCAAAAATATTTTCTGCTTAATTTGTCTGATCAGTCTACCTAAAAATTCAATACACTTTTTGCTGGTAAAATTATCTTCAAATACCATCCAGTTCATAAACCATTGCGGACTAATAGCAGTTAGCATATTACATTTAAATCTTGAGCCACTTCTCTTGATTGCTGGGGTCTTGCCTTTAAGACCATATGTTTTACCTCGATTATCTGTTGATTGTATCCCCATTTCATCTCCCCAATAAATTCTAGCACTTTCTTTCATTGCACGAGACTTGATTTCTGGATATGTGACTGTTAACCATTCTTTTATCTTCTCTGGATTACGTTGATAGGCTGATTTAATTGGTTTTTGAGACGTAAAACCCAATCTATTCATAATTTTTCTTATAGAACGCCTGTTATACTGATAAAGGTAATTGGATTCTATATATTCTTGTACCACTTTACTATTCCATAACGTATAATCCATTCCCAATTCATCAGGTGTATGTGATAAAATTTTAGATTTTAATTCCTCTTCTTGATTTTTACTGATTTTAGATCCTGTTCCTACCTTTACTCCTCGCTTCTTATAGCGAAAGCTTTCTTCCTTATAAATTTTGTACTCTTTAAGATATTTCCATATAGAACTCCTAGAAAACCCAAAGGTAATAGATGCTTATTTCTTGCTTATTCCATGTATAACTATTGCTTCCACTGCTTTCTTTCTTAATATCTTGAGATCGCTTGGTGATAATTTTTATTAGACATTTTGTTATTACTCTTGATACAATATCATTATATCATTTCTCTAATGTTAGTTCAATATTTAAAGGCCGGAGTAATAATATCTTGAGATCGCTTGGTGATAATTTTTTATTAGACATTTTGTTATTACTCTTGATACAATATCATTATATCATTTCTCTAATGTTAGTTCAATATTTAAAGGCCGGAGTAATATCATAAGACACAGCTCGCAAACATGCAGCTTCTAGTCTGTCATTACCGTATGTCTGCGATAATCTTAAAATACCTTGAACTTTACGTAGTGATATTCTACCGCCTGATGCAAGAATTCTGCTTATTACCTGGTATGTAGAATTACCTATGCCTTTAGCACAACTTAAACATTTCTCAGGATTATTCTCTAAATAATATAAAGCAGATTTTGGGTAATCTTTTTCGTCGGTAATCCATTGACCTTTATTATAATTCCTCGGATGGGTTTTATGATCTGGTGTTTATAATAAGCTGTAACGGTCTTTAGCCCAATACGAATACTAACCTCTTCCCCGATATATTTTGTTGGCACCGAATAAAAATTATCTTTGACCATAAAATGGTGATCTTTTTGTACTGTGCAGGTAGTCCAAATCGGCATATCAAAAATACCTGACGGTATAGGAAGTAAACATTCCTTTTCTTCCAATAAAAATGTATCAATTGGCTTTGATCCTGTTGTAGTACATATTCTATGTGATATTTCATTTTTACACCACTTGATCGCTTCAATATTAGCCTCTATAATATTGCTATATGATTTACCGGCTATAAGTTGTTCTCTAACTATCCTAATAGAGCGCTCCACTTTGCCTTTATGCTCCGGCTTAAAAACTTTAGTTGGATCTATTGTAAAACCATAAAACCTTGATAATTCTGAATAAGTCTCATTTAAAGTATGGTCATAAATATCAGGTTTAATGACCCCGGCTTTTAAATTATCCAATATTACTCTACTGGGTACACCACCAAAAAAGTTGAAAGCATTTACATGGAGCTGAGCCCAACTAACTTGGTCCTGTGAAAAAGCAAACTCTACGTAACGATAACGACTATTGGACAGAGTCATTACAAAAGCATAAAGTTTTCTATTTTTACCATTAACATCCTGAATCTTGCCAATATAACCAAAATCTACCTGAGCTTCTTGACCCGGTTCAGTCTTTATATGAATAGTACTCTTGGGTAGCTTAGGAAAAGCTTTTTGAATATATCGGTTAATACTCCGATTACTTACTTTCACACCTTCTGATAATAGTAAACGCCAAATTTGGGTGTGGGTTATACTTCTTTGTTTTAGCCAGTTCCCTATTGCCTCATTATATTCTGCAAGCATTATCATCGCAGATGCTTTCTGTATAGGTTCGTTCTTATATAATTTTTCTTCAACCTTGATTGCTATCCTGTTTAATTCAGAATCACTAGCTAAAATACTGAGATTTTCTTGTCTTGCTAATTCAATATATTTTCTTATTGTATCCCTCGATAGATCAAATGATCTGGCTATCTGTCTTTGGCTGTTACCTTTGATGTGCTGGTACAGCACTTCTCTAATTGTTGACATACTATATTTCCTCATTCAATTTAATTTAAACTCTAATTTAGTTAACAAATAAATTAACTAAATTAGCATTGTTCTTTTCTTTTGAAAGTGGACTTCTCACCTGGCGCAGGGGTGGACTAGTATGCTTGGCGCAGATTCTTTTTTAGTGGCCTAGTATACCCCCTGGCGCACAACATTTATCTAACAGCTAATGAGCTTTAATTTAATAAGCAATTGAAAAAGTTGAATAAAACATATATACCTAAGTCAACATTTTACAACTGGAAAGAACAAATATTATATTACTCCGGCCTTTAAATATTGAACTAACATTAGAGAAATGATATAATGATATTGTATCGAGAGTAATAACAAAATGTCTAATAAAAAATTATCACCAAGCGATCTCAAGATATTAAGAAAGAAAGCAGTGGAAGCAATAGTTATACATGGAATAAGCAAGAAATAAGCATCTATTACCTTTGGGTTTTCTAGGAGTTCTATATGGAAATATCTTAAAGAGTACAAAATTTATAAGGAAGAAAGCTTTCGCTATAAGAAGCGAGGAGTAAAGGTAGGAACAGGATCTAAAATCAGTAAAAATCAAGAAGAGGAATTAAAATCTAAAATTTTATCACATACACCTGATGAATTGGGAATGGATTATACGTTATGGAATAGTAAAGTGGTACAAGAATATATAGAATCCAATTACCTTTATCAGTATAACAGGCGTTCTATAAGAAAAATTATGAATAGATTGGGTTTTACGTCTCAAAAACCAATTAAATCAGCCTATCAACGTAATCCAGAGAAGATAAAAGAATGGTTAACAGTCACATATCCAGAAATCAAGTCTCGTGCAATGAAAGAAAGTGCTAGAATTTATTGGGGAGATGAAATGGGGATACAATCAACAGATAATCGAGGTAAAACATATGGTCTTAAAGGCAAGACCCCAGCAATCAAGAAAAGTGGCTCAAGATTTAGATGTAATATGCTAGCTGCTATTAGTCCGCAAGGGTTTATGAACTGGATGGTATTTGAAGATAATTTTACCAGCAAAAAGTGTATTGAATTTTTAGGTAGACTGATCAGACAAATTAAGCAGAAAATATTTTTGATATTAGATAATCATAGAGTGCATCACAGTAAAAAGGTAAAAGCTTATGTAGAAAGACATAAGGACAAGCTAGAATTGTTTTATTTACCATCATATTGTCCTGATATGAATCCACAAGAACTTGTAAACCAAGATGTCAAAGCTAACTCCAATAATTTTCGAGTACTAAAATCAGTAAAAGATTTAACAATTAATGTACGGTCCTATTTAACACAAATTCAGTTTAATGGTATAAAAATTCAAAATTATTTTAAAAAGAAAGAAATAGCTTATGCTACTATATAATGTTCAATATTTAAAGGCCAGAGTAATAAATGAAAAAAATTATTGTTAATTTATACCAAGCTATAGTTAAAATGATCGACCATGATGGGATTGAACATTCAGGCTATATGTCATTCATGGTATTACTTTCAATTTTTCCGTTTTTTATTTTTATTTTAGCTTTTACAGGTTTTTTTGGAGTATCAGAACTAGGAGAAAAATTTATTCAGCTTGCTCTTGAAAATATGCCACCTCAATCAATTGACTCAATTAGAAGTAGAGTTAAAGAACTTATGACTACTCCTCCTCAAGGGCTTTTAACTCTTGCTATTGTAGGAAGTTTATGGACCTCTTCGTCTTTTGTAGAATGTCTAAGAACCATACTAAACCGTGTTTACGAAATCAAATCACCGCCAAATTATTTCTTAAGGAGAATGTCGAGTATCGCCCAATTCTTGTTTATAAGTACTCTGATATCTCTTGCTATGTTATTACTTATTATAATTCCTATTGGCCTACAAAAACTTCCGAGTTTTATGAAGATGATAGAAGACTATAAAACAATATTAAATTTTTCTAGGTATTTTTTAGTATTTTTATGCCTATTTATAACTGTCTGTTCTCTATATTACCTCATTCCAAATGTAAAACTTAAATTTTCAGAGGTTATACCAGGAGCCTTTTTAAGTGTATTGCTTTGGATATTAAGTGGATATCTATTATCAACTTACCTTGTTTATTATAACCAATTAAACATAATTTATGGCTCTTTAGGAAGTATCATAGTCACCCTCATTTTTTTCTATATAGTTAACATGATTTTTATCCTAGGGGCAGAATTCAATTACCTTATGAGACACAATACCACTGGTAATTCACAAAATAATAGTAAATTAAAAAATTAAATATTTCTAAAATAACTAATTATATGTATATTGAACTAGGTTATAATACAGGGATGTGAATGTATAATTATCAAGCTGCTTTTGAAAAACAAGTTAATCAAATAAAAGCAGAAGGCAGATATAGAAATTTTATAGGCTTACAAAGAAAAGCTGGAGAGTTTCCCAAAGCTATCTGGGGCAAAGATAAAAGAAAATACGTTATAATGTGGTGTATAAATGATTATCTCGGAATGAGTCAGCACCCTACTGTTTTGCAAGCTGCAGCCCAAGTTCTCCTTGATAATGGAGTAGGTTCTGGAGGTACTAGGAACATCGGCGGTAATAACTACTCTATTCAAGAATTAGAAAATGAAATTGCTGATCTTCATAGCAAAGGCTCTGCACTAGTATTTACTTCCGGATATGTTTCTAATGATGCTACTCTTACTTCACTTGCAAAGATCATTCCTGATTTGATTTTCTTCTCTGATGAACTTAACCATGCTTCTATGGTAGCAGGTATTAGGAATTCAAGATGTGAAAAGCATATATATAAACACTTAAATATGAACCACTTAGAAGAACTTCTTAAGACGGTTGATATCAAAAAACCTAAAATTATTGTTTTTGAATCTGCTTACTCCATGGATGGTCAAATATCGCCTATACAAGATATCTGCTCCTTAGCTAAGAAATATAATGCAATGACTTATATCGATGAAGTTCATAGTGTTGGTCTTTATGGTAAAGGGGGAGCTGGTATTGCTAATATGCTTGGATTTGAAAACGAGATAGATATTATTCAAGGAACTCTTGCTAAAGCTTATGGGGTTATTGGTGGATATATAGCAGGGAATAAAAATATGATAGATGCCATTAGGTCGACTGCTAGCGGTTTTATTTTTACTACTTCACTCCCTCCTGTAATCACTGCTGCAGCAAAAGCTAGTATTATTCACCTAAAAAATTCAGAAGAAGAAAGAACAAAGCACCAAGAAGTGGTAGCTAAAGTTAAAAAATCTTTTGCCGAAACAGGTATTAACTTTTATCGTAACAAAAGTCATATTGTGCCGATAGTCATTGGGGATCCCAAAAATGCTAGATTAGCTTCCCAGTTGCTAATTGAAAGACATAATATTTTTGTTCAGCACATAAATTTTCCAACCGTTCCACGCGGTACAGAGCGCCTTAGAATTACTCCTACCCCCGCTCATACAGATCAAATGATTGAGCAATTAACCCTGGCTTTAGTTGATGTGTTTACTGAACTTGGTATTAAACTAGAATTTGAAGAAGCCGCTTAAACCAAGTGATCCTCTCATATGATTGATTTTCCAAATATCAACCCGGTAATATTTTCTGTAGGTCCTTTAGCGATATCATGGTATTCGCTCTCTTATGTAGTCGGTATATTGCTTGGGTGGTATTATGCAAATAAATTGATCTTATTATACCCAATTGGCATTAGCAAAAACCACACTGAAGATTTTATCAGTTGGGCTATTATTGCAATTATTATCGGTGGGAGGCTTGGCCATGTTTTATTCTACGATCCGGAAAAATATTTAGCTAATCCAATTGATATTTTAAAAACCTACGAAGGAGGTATGTCTTTTCACGGAGGAATATTTGGTTTAGGTATAGCTGCATATTTATATTGTAGAAAAAAACATATTATATTTCTTTCCTTTTCCGATATTTTAGCAACTGTAGCACCAATCGGCCTGTTCTTAGGCAGAGCAGCTAATTTCGTAAATGCAGAGCTATATGGCCGGCCAACCAATCTACCTTGGTCAGTAATTTTTCCATATAGTGATGGTTTACCTAGGCATCCTAGTCAATTATATGAGGCATTTTTAGAAGGATTGGTTTTATTCTACATAATGCTGCATTTTGCTTATAAGCGCAAATTTCTCCAGAACCCCGGTAAGATGTCTGGCATATTTCTAATTTTTTATGGTAGTTTTAGAGTCTTTGTCGAGTTTTTTAGAGAACCGGATGTTAAAATTGGTTTTATTTTTAAATATTTTACCTTAGGTCAAATATTATGTATCCCTATGATTCTACTAGGGTCATATTTATTCAACTATAGCAATAAAAATACTATAAAAAATGGCGATAGATTCAAAAATAAGGTCAATCATTAGTAAATTAGGCTATATTAAACTTGATGATCTGATGAGGGAGATATCGTCAATTAACCCTAGCTCATACTATAGGTCTAAAACCTCAATAGGTGTAGATGGTGATTTTATTACTGCACCAGAAATTTCTCAACTTTTTGGGGAAACTGTTGGATTTTGGGCAATTAATAAATGGGAGCAGTTAGGCCGTCCGAAGAATTTTGCTCTTATTGAACTTGGACCGGGGCTGGGAATATTAATGCGTGATTTAATGCGAGTAGCTAAATTAGTACCTGAATTTGCACAAGCGGCTAAAATTTTTTTCTATGAAATAAATAAAAATTTTATAAAAAAGCAAAAAACTAATCTTTCTTTGATTAATTCAAATATAACATGGATTAACAATCTTAATGAACTTCCATTCATCCCTTGTATTATTATTGGTAACGAATTTTTTGATGCCCTACCTATTAAACAGTATATAAAAATTCTCCAAACATGGTATGAATCGATAATAATATGCGATCCCATAGATGGTAGACTTAAATTCGATAAGATAGAATTAAATAAGGCTTTATTACACCAATTAAATATTGACCACAAAAACGCTCAGGACGGAGCGTTAATAGAAGAATCAGCCGAAGCGTTAGAAATAACACGTAAAATAGCAGTTCATCTGAGAAAAGTTAAAGGTGTCTGCTTAGTTATAGATTACGGTTATAATATTAACCACACAGAACGTAATAGGAGCCAGTATAACTCAACTTTGCAGGCAATAAAAAATCATAAATATCAACCAATCTTTGAATCACTTGGGGAAGCTGATCTTAGTGCACACGTTGATTTTAATGCCCTCAAAAATGCCATCCTGCAAAAAGGAATCAAAAATATTGTTATTTCTTCCCAAGGTGACTTTTTAGTAAATTGGGGTATAATTATTCGCCAACAATTACTGAAAAGTACATCCTCCATAAAGGAGGCCGTTATTCTAGATGCACAACTTCAGAGGCTTATTGCGAAAGAACAAATGGGAGAAATATTTAAAGTTATGGAATATAGCTCTTTTAGGTAACACAATCACAAAGTGAGTTTATACACTCTGTAAATAGTAAATATTATTTTACTATTTAAGCTATCTTAATTGATTAGTCTTTCTTTCCCATGTTAAATAAAAGAATAGGCCTCCTAGTAGAGCTGAAATTATAAAAAATATGAAAACCGCGCTCCATCCCCAATTATCAGAGATTATTCCCACACAAACACCAGAAACTCCTGAACCAACGTAACCCATTGTTCCTACTAATCCATTTGCTGTTCCAATGGCTTTTTTGGAGGCAAAATCCGCAGATGCAACTCCTGCTAATATTTGGGGACCATAAACGAAACACCCCATTAAAATCATCATTAATCCGTTTAAAATTACATAATCTGATGGTAACTGCCAAAATACCCAAATTGTACAGGCAAGAAAAAGCATAAATATCAGTCCAATTGGCCCTCGTTGACCATGAAATATTTTATCAGATATCCATCCTGCAGAAACTCCGCCTAATAATCCAGCAAGTTCATAAGCGGCGACATGCCATCCAGCTTCATTAATTGCCATATTTTTAAATTCTTTTAAAAATAAAGGAGCCCAAAATATAACTCCCAATCTTACAATATACAAGCACATATTAGCCAAACATACGTACCACATATTTATATTAAAAAATACTTTTCTAAAAATTTCTGCAGTAGTTAAATTATCTTTTTCTTCATCCTCTTTATTAATTTCTTGGGCTTTATATAATTCCACTGGCGGAAAACCAAGTTCTTTTGGTGATTCTCTTAACCTGTTAGATAAAATATAAGCAACTATAACAGCAATTACAGCTGGGATAAAAAACGCTGCCCTCCAGCCGAAATCAGCAACTAAATAACCGGTAAATACTAAAGTAATAGCGCCTCCCACTTGGTGGGAAGTAGCACCATACGCCCATTTTGTACCTAGTTCTTTTGGCGCAAACCAGTGAGTTAACATCCTAGCTACTGGTGGCCAGCCCATCGATTGAAACCAATTATTAATAACCCACAATATACTAAGGAATATTAAACTTTCTGAAAATCCTAAAAAAAATGTAGTTAATCCAGAACAGAATAGCCCAAGCGGCATAAAATATCTCGAATTTGATTTATCACTAAAATACCCATTAACAAATTTGCCAATTCCATAAATTACAGAAGCAACAGTTAAGACCATCCCCAGCTCTGTTTTGGTATAACCGAATTCTTCCATAAAAGCTGGCATAATCATGGAAAAATTTTGACGGCATAAGTAAAATGTAGCATATCCTAAAATAACTGAAAGTAGTATTCGCACTCTCCACTTATTATATATTTTGCGCTCCTTTTCCGAAAGGAAAAAGTTCTCCGTAAAATACTGATTTTCAGTTATTATAGATGTATTATTTTCAGTTTTTAGCATTCCTACTTTAATAAATATTTAATTATTCGGTTATAATAGTAAAAATAAAATTTATAATCAAGATACAACTTTGACCACATGTTTAAATATATTGCTATTTACTTTAATAACCGTCTAAGGCTGCGTTAAGAATAGAAGTATTAACTATTTCTACTTCGAAAAATATTTTCTGCTTATGAAATGTATTCTAATCGATTAATTTATAAATTTTAGTAACATTTACTTCCCGAGTTTCAGATACCCTCCGGGCTTGCAAAATAGCTTCTGCTTTTGTAATCAAGGGATCATATAGGCTTGCAGAAGAGGTTATCATGCTTACATCATTATGGTTTAAGTGTTTATCGTAATTATGAATTAAAGCTTTTTTAAAATCTTTATTATATAATGCTATATCACAGTCAGGATTAATATCTATACTGGGTCTAGACTTAAAATATCTAGCATCTTGAAGATACTGAGCTACTAGATAAGATCCTCTAATTCCCTTCTCTTTATCTATAATTAAACTCCCCTTGGTTTTTTCCGGCCAGAAAGTCTTACTAATTAAATGAATAGTTAAAGTGTATATACCAATAACTAAAAAACAGAAAAGATAAAGAAATAAGCTAAATAAATTATGAATTCAATTAGTTTAATAAACAGAAGCGGAGAAACTATTCCTCCAAAACCACATAGCAAAATTATCCGCCATAAATATGTTTTGTTTTGTACATTTTTTGAATTATAGGAAATTAGTGGTAGAAGACATGGTATTATTAATCCGTTAAAAATAACAGATGCAAGTAATACACTATCTATGGATTGGAATTGCATAATATTTAATTTTGATAGAGATGGAAAAACCGTAGTAAATAAGGCGGGGACAATAATAAAATATTTAGCTAAATCAGAAGTAATAGAGTAGACTGTAATAGCTCCTTTTTTTCGAGTCAATCAATTTATTTTGTGTAAGTTGTTGTATTTTTTAATTCCAGTAAATCATACCTAAAATCCCCGCATAAAATTTCAAATTGATTCAATGCCAAAGACCAATTTTTAATCGGCATGGTCCATTTTTTGGCAGCATTTTTTAGAGCCAAAAATACGATTTTTAAAATAGACTTATCATCTGGAAAAACCCCTTTATTGTTGATGATTTTTCTGATTTGACGATTTATCGATTCTATCGCATTGGTAGTATAAATTACCCGCCTAATCTCATCAGGAAAAGCAAAAAGAGGAATAATCCCGCTCCAATTCCTTTGCCAAATATCAGAGATCACAGGATATTTATTATCCCATTTAGCAGCAAACGATTTTAGCTCCAGATATCCTATTTCTTCGCTGTTTGCAGTGTAAATCCTTTTAAGATCCGCTGTGACCGCTTTTAAATCCTTATAAGAAACATATTTTACAGAATTCCTCGCCATATGTACTATACAGAGTTGTACAATCGTATTAGGATAAATGCTATTTATGCCTTCAGGAAAGCCTTTTAATCCATCAACGCATGCTACATATATCTGTTTTATCCCTCTGTTCTTTAGCTCAGTTACAACCTGCATCCAAAACTTGGAACCTTCATTTTTACCGACCCAGATCCCCAGTAATTGCTTTTTCCCTTCCATGTTAACACCTATTGCAAGATATACCGCTTTGTTAATTACTGTATGATTATCCCTTGCTTTAACGTGTATGCAATCCAAATATAATATTGGATATACATCGTCTAGGGACCCGTTTTGCCATGTAGTAACTTCTTCTATTACTCCGTCAGTGACAGTTGATATAAGGTCCTTGGAAATATTGGTCTGGTATATCTCCTCTAAATGGCCCTGTATCTCACTGACAGTCATCCCTCTTGCATATAGTGAAATCACTTTATCATCAAAACCACTAAATCTCCTAACTCCTTCAGGAATCAATTGAGGTTCAAATTCTCCTTCCCTGTCCCCTTGAAACATCTACGGTAATCTGATGACCGTCGTCATCTATAATCGTTTTTTCATAACTGCCGTTGCGACGATTATTATCGCTCTTGATTATCTTACTATGTTTAGAATAACCTAGATCGTGTTCTAATTCACTTTCAAGAATTCTCTCTACTATTTGCTTTTAAAGTTTATTAAATAATCCACCCGCGACCAAATAATTCAGATGGATCTGCTTTTGATAGTAATTCTTCGACTAATTTAGTATTTATATCTACTTCTTTTTCTGCTAATTTTTTAGCCATTTTTTCCTCTGTATTTAAGTTGCTTTTTTATAGTATCTTCTACTATATCCTTTTGCAACTTACATAAACTATATGACAGACTCTTTATTACCGTAATTTTTTTACATTCATTTCTTAATTCAATAATACCTCGTAAATTATGGTGTTTTGCCACAATATTACCTGCTAATATTGAGTGTACATATCCCCTATCTTCAAACGTATAGCCTATATCAGCTTGTGCTAAAAGGCTAATGCATCATTTAACCCATCCCCGCACATACCTACAATCAATCCTTTCTCTTGGAAAGACCTGATTAACTCAAGTTTCTTTTCAGGTGTACAATCAGCATAAAAATTTTTTATGCCAAGTTTTTTTGCAATATAAGAAGCTGTAATAGTATTATCTCCTGTAACCATTATTGTGGTAATCCCTGAATTTTCAATACTACGTATTTGTTTTTCTACCCCTTTTCTAAAGCTATCATGCAAATTTATGATACCTATTATCTTTTTGTTAACAGTTAGGATTAAAGGAGTTCCGTGTGCTTTTGCTAATTCCTTAACTATATTTTGTACTTCTTGAGGAAGAGCTTCTATAGTTTTGCCAAGATATTTTATTATTGCTTACATGCTACCTTTTCTAATTTCCATATTATTATAGTTACATCTACTAATAGGGTTTGAAGCTGAAAACGGTAAATAATGATATAATTCAAAATTTATTTTTGTATCCAACCCCTTGCAATTTTTTATAGCAAAAGCCGTTATGGTTCTTCCTTCCTCAGTATTATCATTTATAGAAGATAGATATAAATATCTAAAATAATCTTTTTCATCGGTTTTTGAGATTAATGTGAAGTTAACCATTTCCCTTTGACCGACAGTTAAAGTTCCGGTTTTATCAAGTAACACGATATCTAGGTCAACCGCATTATCAAAAGCTATTTGATCCTGAACAATTATATTACGTGCTGCAAGTTTTAATACACCATTATAAATAATAACTCTTTGCAAAGTAGAAATTGTAGTGGGAAGGCAGGACTACCATGAGAGCAGCAAGATAGATAACGGGTATTTCCACACCGGAATAGCTTATATTACCCATATAACAAAAATTACGTTAGCGAATAGTATAGATAACCCTATCATTAGTTTCTGTAAGGCAACCTCAGAAGGCATGGCTCGCCTATTTATGTTTCGAAGTAATCTACCTACTCTAGTAAAGAAAGACTTGTTACTAGCAAAACTGACTTTCATTACAATCCAATCTCCACCTTCTACTATACTACCTGCTATTAATATGTTGTCTTTAGCTGGGCTTTTTAATTTATGTTCTAAAGAACCGGTTATATCAGTTTCATTGACATAACTCATACCATTTATAACTTCACCGTCAAAAGGAACTTCCTCACCACTGTGTAACACGATCAAGTTGCCGGATTTTATAGAATCTTTTTTCACTTTTTGATAATCATTAATATTATCGAGTGAATTAAGTTTTTTAACTAATGTATGAGTGTTAGTAATTTTTTCTGAAATAAACTTAAATTTTTTCCTACTGTAAGCAAATTCCGTAAACATAGAAAAAAACATAGTCATCCATAACCAAAAAGTTATCTGACCGTAAAGAAGTGTTTTATCGTTATGGTAAAATATCTGTTGTAAGAATATAATAAAGGCAGAACAACAGAGAACAAAAAGAAGTAAGGACAAAGGGTTTTTTATATAGGAAATTAACCCTATAAAACCAAAATCTTTTTTAATTATAGCTTCCTCCGATTTTTGCATTTAACCATCCTTTTGATCGTTAAGCCTGAAATGTTTATGCAGTAATTTAATGGTTTTTTCCGTGTCTTGATCTTCTAAAACAACTGTAAATCTGGTTTCTGTTAAATCAATTTCTTTTACCTTGATCTGTTGATTGCTTAATAAGGAAATAATATTAAAACAGATACCGCTATCATTTTTTATACCATATCCCACTGCTGTTACTGTCGAAATGTTAGATTTGATATCGTAAATTAATATTTTAGAGAGGCTTTTTAAATTATCTAAAGTAGTTTGGAATTTATTTTTATCAGCAAGACTCGCTACCAAATTAATTTTATTATAATCGTAAATCTCTATTTTATCTACAATTAAGCCTTCTTCGGTAAATTTATTGATTATTTCAGGAAAACTATCTGGAGCACAGGTAATATTAACCTGTATAATATTTTTGTTTGAAGTTACGGCAGTAATTAATCTTTTTTCCATATTATGTTCCCTATCAAAATTTTTTGAACTTATTAATGTTCCTGGATTATCCTCAAAAGATGATAATATTTTCATATCGAATTTATACCTAGCAGCGGCAAGAGCTGCTCTAGGATGCAAAACTTTTGCACCATAGCTGCTTAAGGTGAGCATTTGCTCGCATGTTATATAATCAATTTTAATAGCATCATGAACTACTCTGGGATCAGCACTAAATACTCCTATTACGTCTGTGTAAATATCTGCTCTATCTGCTCCAATTGCTGCTGCCATCAGTGCCGCTGTTGTATCAGAACCGCCTTTACCAAGTGTCGTAAGCTGCTTTTTATTTGTAACGCCTTGAAAACCTGTAATAACCGGAATAATCCCCTCTGATAGCAAATCATGGATAAACTCAGAATTAATAGAGTCTACTTGCGCATTAGCAAAAACATCATCTGTTAGAATAGGTATTTGCCATCCTTGAAGGGAACGAGCCTTTAACCCTAGTCCTTGTAATTCAAGAGCAACTAGCCCTGAAGTTAAAATTTCACCGCTACCTACGACAGCATCGTACTCCTGCATATGCTCATATGAATTTAATTGTGATACCTCACTGCATTTAGCAATCAAAGAGTTAGTGACCCCAGCCATAGCAGAAACAACTATTACCAGTTTATGACCAGCTTCATATTCCTTTAAAATAATTTTTGCTATTGTTTGAATTCTTATGGTATCAGCAACTGAGGTACCACCAAATTTTTGGACAATTAAAGCCATAAATATTGCTTATAGATATCGGTTATTTTAATCGTTGAACATTCTATCAGTTTGCAGTAACCTTTTGAAGAACAATTTATTAATTAAACTACTTTCTTATAACTTGTGAATTCTATGGATAAAAAATCATCAGTGGATCAAAATGAATTAAACAAATTTAATAAGACATCAAAAGAATGGTGGAATAAATCCGGGGAGTTCAAGATTTTACATCAAATAAATCCTCTTAGAATTCAATATATTAATGATAAAATTGCAGAGCATTTTAATAGTATAGAAAATGGAGATGGTAATCCAAAATCTTTAAAAAAACTTAATATTATAGATGTTGGTTGCGGCGGTGGTTTAATAAGTGTTCCTATTTACCAGTTAGGAGCGAAAGTTACAGCTATTGATGCAAATTCTTACAATATAAAAGCATTATCAGAATACACAAGCAGTAATAACCTCGATATAAATCCAATTAATACTACTGTTGAGGAGTATATCAGTAATTATCCAGCTCAGTTACATGATGTGGTACTATGTTTGGAAGTTTTAGAACACGTATCGAATCAAAGTGCATTTATCCAAAATTTGTTGAGATTGTTAAAGCCAACTGGAATGCTTATCCTATCAACTATTAACCGTACTATAAAATCTTATGCTCAAGCAATAATTGCTGCCGAATATATATTAAAATGGGTCCCTAGTAATACTCATGATTACTCTAAGTTTTTAAAACCCTCAGAATTATGCAAAATGCTTGAAGCGAATAATTTTCGATTAAAAAATCTTACCGGTTTAAAATTCGATATTATAACTAATACCTGGTATTTATCGGATGATATTGACGTCAATTACTTTGCTTGTGTTATGAAAAATCCTTATTCAAGCTGAATATCAATAAAATCTTAACTATCTTGCTTGTTAAAATAAATTTATATACAATCATTGAATTACTAAAATAGATTAAGGAAAGGATATCCAGGTGAAGAAACTTTTTAAATACTCAGTTTTACTGCTTTTTTGTGATCTTCTTTTATTACTACTAATTCCATTTTTTGTCCCCTTAGATAAATACAAAGTAATAGCTTCTCAAAAAGTTAAAGAAGCAATAGGAAGGGAATTAAAAATAAATGGACCGATAAGCTTATCCTTATTACCAAATCCAGAAATTAAGATTAAAGATATCAAACTTTCATCAATACCGGGAGCGCATTACCCTTCCCTCTTTGAAGCTAAAGAAGTAACAGCCTCTGTATCTTTATTCTCTTTGCTTACTGGAAATATAGTAATTTCTGAAATAGAAGTTAATAATCCTGTTATTAACCTTGAGCATATGGCAAATGGCTCTAGTTCTTGGGATTTTTCAAAATCAGTATCACCTGAAAAAAATTCTAACGGAGAATCTTCAAAAAATCAGGAAAAAAGTGAGCTATATATAAACTCTCTTAAGATTATAGAAGCTAAAATAAATTATATTGAAGCAACTAATACAGATTCCGATTTAAAGGTTTTTGGAATTGATAATCTACAAATCAAAAACTTCCGCGGACCTAATAACTTAACCTGTGAATTTTATTCTACTAACAAAGATTATAATATCAAAGGCGAGGTCAAAGAGAATAAGGAAGTAATGGCTTTAAAAGCAAATGTAACTATCTTAAAAGAAGAAATTAATTTATCAGGTAATTTTGATCCTCAAACTGTAGCTTTTATCGGTAAGTTGTAGCTAGAGGGAGATGCTAAAAATCTTAAAAATTTGATACCCAACCTTAATATTGAGGATAACGTAAAACACAAACTTGCTTTAAATATTAATGCCGATAAAAACTTAGTAAAAGTTACTGATATCGAGATTAATTTTGGAGAATTAATTGCTAAAGGTAGCTCCAATTGCAATATTGAAAAAAACGAAGCTGATTTAATGCTTAAATTAAACCCAGGCAATGCAGATATTATCCTTAATCCTCTGGCTCGAACTGATAAAGACTTACACGAGAAGATATACATAAAAGCCACTGCACTTGAACCTATAATTAGCGCATTAAAATTTAGCACTAAAGATTTACCGGCTTCTATAATTAGCCAACCTTTTTCTTTCTCAACAAATTTATCCTATTTGGGTCAGCAGCTTCTTTTAAAAGATATAAATTTGATAGTGGATAAAGCTAGCTTAAGCGGTAGCTTGGCTCTAAAAAATTGGGATAAAGATTTAACCATAGCTTATGATTTAAACACTAACTATTTAAAATCCTTTACTGGCTTATTTGCTATAGATTTACCTGTTAATATTGATGAGCTGCAAATTAAGGGAGAAACTACCAAAATAAAGGATCAATTTAAAACTGATAATATAATTATAGCAGCAAAAACTACTAATATTATTAAAGGTGATATTATTTTAGGAGATAATATAAAACCATCTTTAACTTTACTTAGCGCCGGAAATAATTTAGGTCAAACTTTAGGACAATTACAAAAATCCACTCCAAACTCAGGACTTGGAAATTATTCTTTATCTGCAAAAGTGGAAGGAGATTTAAAAAAACTTATTGAAGTATCTATAGATAAATCTATTTTTTTATTAAATAATACTCCTCTTAATATTAACGGTCTACTGAGTTTAAATTTATCTAATACCAAACCAAAAATTTTATTAAATTTGAAAATGTCCACCTTGAATTTATTACTCCGGCCTTTAAATATTGAACTAACATTAGAGAAATGATATAATGATATTGTATCAAGAGTAATAACAAAATGTCTAATAAAAAATTATCACCAAGCGATCTCAAGATATTAAGAAAGAAAGCAGTGGAAGCAATAGTTATACATGGAATAAGCAAGAAACAAGCATCTATTACCTTTGGGTTTTCTAGGAGTTCTATATGGAAATATCCTAAAGAGTACAAAATTTATAAGGAAGAAAGCTTTCGCTATAAGAAGCGAGGAGTAAAGGTAGGAACAGGATCTAAAATCAGTAAAAATCAAGAAGAGGAATTAAAATCTAAAATTTTATCATATACACCTGATGAATTGGGAATGGATTATACGTTATGGAATAGTAAAGTGGTACAAGAATATATAGAATCCAATTACCTTTATCAGTATAACAGGCGTTCTATAAGAAAAATTATGAATAGATTGGGTTTTACGTCTCAAAAACCAATTAAATCAGCCTATCAACGTAATCCAGAGAAGATAAAAGAATGGTTAACAGTCACATATCCAGAAATCAAGTCTCGTGCAATGAAAGAAAGTGCTAGAATTTATTGGGGAGATGAAATGGGGATACAATCAACAGATAATCGAGGTAAAACATATGGTCTTAAAGGCAAGACCCCAGCAATCAAGAGAAGTGGCTCAAGATTTAAATGTAATATGCTAGCTGCTATTAGTCCGCAAGGGTTTATGAACTGGATGGTATTTGAAGATAATTTTACCAGCAAAAAGTGTATTGAATTTTTAGGTAGACTGATCAGACAAATTAAGCAGAAAATATTTTTGATATTAGATAATCATAGAGTGCATCACAGTAAAAAGGTAAAAGCTTATGTAGAAAGACATAAGGACAAGCTAGAATTGTTTTATTTACCATCATATTGTCCTGATATGAATCCACAAGAACTTGTAAACCAAGATGTCAAAGCTAACTCTAATAATTTTCGAGTACTAAAATCAGTAAAAGATTTAACAATTAATGTACGGTCCTATTTAACACAAATGCAGTTTAATGGTATAAAAATTCAAAATTATTTGAAAAAGAAAGAAATAGCTTATGCTACTATATAATGTTCAATATTTAAAGGCTAGAGTAATAGATGGCATAACAAGCAGTAATACTTCACCTACCACTAGTAATTTAAACGCTAAAAATGAGCAATCAGTTAGTACGTATCCTTGGTCAAAGAGTAGAATAGATTTATCATTTTTTAATAAAATGGATGGTGATGCTGCAATAACAATTCAGAAAGTTATTAAAGGAGAACTACTATTTGATAATATAAAAACAGTTGTGAAATTAACCGACGGAATTTTACATTTAAAATCTTTAAGCGGAAATTTATATGGAGGCCATTTAGAAGCGTCAGGCCAGGTTACGTCTGAGCAATCCCAAGGGGCAAGTTTAAAAGCAAGTTTAAAAGGAGCACACCTAAAGAATATGATTCCCAGTGGAAAAAAATTAAAGTTACTGAAGGTAAAGTCAATTTTGATACCGATTTAAAAACCAGCGGTCAAACTGAATACCAATATATAAGCAATTTGTTTGGTAATGCTAGGCTAACAGCTACTAATGGTAAAATTAGTGGTTTTGACTTACAGAAAATACTCAATAGCTTAAAAAACATCAAAAATCTCGATAGTTTTCTAAAAAATCTTGATTCTTCATTCTCCGGTGGAGAAACCTCTTTTAATGAATTGGAAATTGATACCAACTTAACAGATGGAATTGCTAACATTACTAAATGTAATTTAGATATATCTTCTGTAAATATGGCAGCTATCGGCGTTAATCTTGCAAAATATACAATAGATGTAAACAGCACAATAAATATCGATATAAAATCGATGCCTCCTTTAAAAGCTCATATTTACGGAACCTTGGATAATCCGCAACATAAATTAGATACAAAAGCACTACAAGAGCATTTAATAAAAAATGTCTTAACTAATGTAATAGATAATATAAGAAAAAATAAAAAACTTGAGGATATATTAAAAGGTATTATTGGTGGTGGTACAGAAAATGATAAAAATCTTTCACCGGAACCGGCGAGCTCTCAAGAATCTAATCCAATTGAACAAAAAAGTCCGGCTAAAGAATTAGAATCTCAGGTTAAAAAGCAATTAAAGGGGTTATTTAAATAGTCTGAAGATACCTACCATAAACGATTAAGGAGTAAGATAAAAATATCTTTTAATATTTATTAGTGTTTGAAAGATATTAATGAGGTGTACAATTAGAACAAAAAAATACCCAAGATTGGTATTTTTTAGGCAAGCCTACTTTTGAATAGGTTTTACTTTTAGAAACTGGCGACAGAAATAGTATTTTTAGATACTTGGAAAAAGTTGTAACGGCTTGCTTTAGATGTGAAAAGTATTTTAGATCGTTGGTAGAAATTCTAGCGGATTGTGCCTAGGAAATAATAAATAATTTTGGACAAACATTAAATAACAATAGCTTAATCAAAATAACTATTATTTATTTCTGCAAAGATTTTTATATTCCTTATTCAATTCTACTACGGTCCAGACCCAAACTATACAAATAATTAGAAATATAACCATTAAGAAAGTAGAAATTGAATGATAAGTAGCAGTAGGAATTATAATAAAAATCATTGATTGTACAAATGCACTTGCCGATTTACCAAGCTTCGTACCGATCATATCTGCCGCTGCCTTACCCTTGGTTTTTAATTCATCCTCAAGTGGTACGTATGCCATTTCTTTCGTACTATCAAAAAAAGTGTATTTACTTGATTTGCTAAAAACATTTTGAATTGCTCCGATCAAAACTGCAAGCATTAAAGGATCAGTCATAACGAAAAAGGTAACTAACAAGCTTCCTACCGCATCAAAATTCGATATCATAAAGAAGAGGCTCCCGGTAATTAACATCATAAGCGGAGTAATAATAGCTGCAGAAAACCAACCGAGTCTTCTCACCAGATTTGACCCCACAATAACAAAGAAAATAGTTAATAATCCTGTATAACTAAGATAACTGCCAACAAAAACAGCAAAATCTGTAGGATTAGTGTAAAGTTTATTTGCTGCTGCTTTCCAAGGACCTTCAACTAAATTTATGGCAAGCCCGTAGCAAAATAATAAGACTGTTATAAGCCTTATATATCTTGATTCAATAATCATTTTAAAACTCTCTTTTAGAGAAAGATGATTTTTTTTGACCTTAAATTTCAGAGTATTTATAGTTTCCTGATCAAGAATTTTAGTATTAATTAACCAGAATGCGACCAAAGCCAACAAACCTAAGGCAAGGACAAAAGATATTACTATTTGGATCGAAACAACGCTTTTATCGGCATTAGTAGAAAAATTACTGATAATGTAATTGCTCATATTCGATAAATTCATTAAAAAAGTACCAGCTATATAAAGACCCGTTTGGCCAAGCAATCCAAATAAAGGATAAAATCTTTTTGATTCTTCGACTGTAGTAATTCTATTTACAAATTGCCAGAATAGTAAGGCAAACACAGCATTTGGCCATAACTCCGCAATTATATAAAATAAAGAAAAACTCCAGTTAGATAGTAATAATATAAACCATTTTAAGTTCGGGTATATAGACCCAAGATGGCTAGCATAGGTAGGGTCTAGATGGAAGTATTGGTAATTGGGAAATAAAACAAAAGCAAACAAACCAAAGAAACTTAAAAAAACAGACATAATAAGGTAAAAAATGGTTTCACCTTTCATTATGCTAACTAACTTTACATAAATTATTGTTACCAGAAAAGCTGCGGGCAAAACACCCCAAAATTTTAAAAAAGCAATTGTTTCAGTGCCAATCATCGTATTAACAACACTATCTTTCATTGCTCTGATTAAATTCTGAATCAAAAGTATGGAAAACATAAGTAGAGTTATAAGCAAAAACTTAGGTAGTTCGTGCCTATGAACCGGCCATAAATAATCAATTATTTTGCTAAATTTTGAGGAAGATAAATCGGAATTAAAGAAATCGCTATTAGAGGTATCATTCTGGGGTTCTGACGCCATAATCTATATCTACCTGATAAATTGTTATTGGTCAGGACCGCATGGTATATACTTTAGAATCTTCTGTCAACACATATTTAGAATAAATCATTCTATTGGGTTAAATAAGTGTGTAAATTTCTAGAATATAGAATATGTATTCAGCAGCAAAGACAAAAAAACACTAGCTAGAATCCACTAATCGCAAGAACCTAGCAAGTAAATAACAGATAATCACGCAAACCAATTCTAATTTACGGAGTATCCAAACTTTGTTAAACAACAGCGTAGCATATACGTTTTTACTACGCAATACTTAAATAAAGGTATTTTTTAGCAAAATACCTACAATTAGCAAACCAATAGCTATAATCCATCTTGCATTAGTATTTATCTTTGACATCTTATCAGAAATCAAGACAAATGAAGCTATGGCTACTATACAACCTAAAAATACAATATCTAAAATTTCTACTTTCATTTGAATAAGATACCTATAATACCACTAACCAATGCGCCTAGATTAGCAATAGCAATTATCTTAAGCCAACTAATACTACTATTAGTTAGTTTTATTTCAGACTCAAGTTTTAAAATATCGGATTTTGTAGCTAATTGACTGTTTAATGACTCGACCTCATCTCTAGCAACGAACCTCCTGACTAGTACTTCCGCCTGCTTCTCAGAAGCTCCAGCGTCTATTAATTCTTTTACTATTAAATGAGTATCTACGATTAGAGGCATAAATTTTATTTAGTTGAAAATAAAGATAACTTTTAGGGTTTCAAGTTACCTCTTATACACTAATTTTATTCATGTCAATGATTATTTTTATTTTCCTTGAAATTTTTATAAAAAAGATTACATATCAACACTAATTAAAACTATATAAAGTGTATTACTGTGGATAAAACATTATTATTAAAAGCTATAGAAGATTTTGAACCATATACAAAATCTCAAAGAAATATGCTTAAAATATTAGTTGGTTTAAGTGTAGAAAACGTTGTAAATGCTAGTTGCACTTACTTGATGAAGAACGCTAACCTATCTCGCCCATCTATATATCTTAATTTAAAAAAATTTGAAAAAAAAGGGTTTATTACACGTATCAAAAAGACGGGAAGTAAACAAGACTCATTTCAAGTAAATTCAGAAAAACTGGACTATATTTTACAGTTATATCAGAACAAAAAAGCTATGGAGAATGATTGATGAAGAAGTGGCTAGAATGGACACCAGCAATTCTAGGGATTATTTTATTAACTGCTATTTTGGGTGGTATCGTTTATGTCGTAACTGCATTATCTAAATATATTATTGATGGCGTATTTGGCGATGGAGTAACTGATAAAGTAAGTATTTTTATTGGAATGGGATTATATACATACCTTATTACTCAACCAATAAAAGAAGCAATATGACATTTAGAGAATGTCATAAACCGGTTAGACAAAAGAGTAGAAAAATTAGAAAATCCAGATGAATGACTAGCGCATAAAAAAAAGCCAGTTGGAACTGGCTTGTATAACTTATGATGTGTGATAGATAAGTTGAAATTATTGTACGTAATTTCTCCCTATTTGTCAAGATTTATTGATTAAAAACTGGAGGGATTATGACACCGATATTAATTCAATACCTTATATAATTTGCGAGTATTTTATGGGACTTAATGTTTTATATGCGCTTAGCGCAACACTGTTGGCTTTCGGATTTGTTATTTATTTAGAAGCAAAAGGTATAAATCATGAGATTTGCAACTGGTTTATCAGAGTGTTTAATATATCAATGCCTTTAAAAGACGCCTTAGCAATATATGCAAATTCAGTTACGTACAAATCTAATCCTGATTACAACGATGAAAGGTTTAAGCGTATGTTTGAAAGTGATGAGCACAAGTTAGTGCCGCAGGAGCTTTTTACATTATTACAGCTTGCTCGTAATAAGAAACTCAACTTAATATGGTTGCAAATCTTTTTCCAGTCCAAGAGTTCCTTTACAACCAATTCCTTTAGAGTACCTATTTGAAGACAAATCTAACTGGAGCGAAGATTATAGCACTATTTATTATAATTCTGGTGATATAGCTTACACTGTTATTTCAATAAAGAAAAAGGAGCTAGAAGAAATTGCAAAATAAAAAACCCAGCGCCCTACCCTGTTAAATCAAGGAATTATTGCAATTAGAGGGATTATATGATATAGATTATTTTGATAAGAATAAAAAAGCCAAAGTTTATACCTCTGACTTTTTTGTTAATCCGTAAAATGTGTGACAACTACCCACGGATTAGAAATTATATGTATTCCTATATCTCATTATAATCATATCAATTTCTATAGTCAAGGTAGTTTGTCTTTAATTTTTTAATTAAGGAGAAATTGCTATGTCAAATAGAGACACTTATACTTATACATTACGTCAAGGTCGTAAAGTAGTACACAGAGGAATTACTAACGATCTCGAAAGAAGGGAACTGGAACATCAAGAACAATTCCCTAACTCTAAAATCAGTCAAGTTGGTAATATAAAAACCAAAGAAGGAGCTTTAAAGTGGGAAGCTGAACAAGAAAAGACCATAACTCCTCCTAAGAAAAAATAGCATCTGTTTGAGATGGTAAGTTTTGCTTAGGTATATATGTTAAGTCAATAGAATAGCCATCATACTTACCATCTTCAACTGAAAAATAATATATTTTTTCATTTAATCTTATAGTTAAGTAGTTCTCACTTATTTTAACACCTATTTCATTTTTAGTAGTTGGAGTCTGTCATATAGTTTGTGTAAGTTGCAAAAGGATATAGTAGAAGATATTACTCCGGCCTTTAAATATTGAACTAACATTAGAGAAATGATATAATGATATTGTATCAAGAGTAATAACAAAATGTCTAATAAAAAATTATCACCAAGCGATCTCAAGATATTAAGAAAGAAAGCAGTGGAAGCAATAGTTATACATGGAATAAGCAAGAAACAAGCATCTATTACCTTTGGGTTTTCTAGGAGTTCTATATGGAAATATCTTAAAGAGTACAAAATTTATAAGGAAGAAAGCTTTCGCTATAAGAAGCGAGGAGTAAAGGTAGGAACAGGATCTAAAATCAGTAAAAATCAAGAAGAGGAATTAAAATCTAAAATTTTATCACATACACCTGATGAATTGGGAATGGATTATACGTTATGGAATAGTAAAGTGGTACAAGAATATATAGAATCCAATTACCTTTATCAGTATAACAGGCGTTCTATAAGAAAAATTATGAATAGATTGGGTTTTACGTCTCAAAAACCAATTAAATCAGCCTATCAACGTAATCCAGAGAAGATAAAAGAATGGTTAACAGTCACATATCCAGAAATCAAGTCTCGTGCAATGAAAGAAAGTGCTAGAATTTATTGGGGAGATGAAATGGGGATACAATCAACAGATAATCGAGGTAAAACATATGGTCTTAAAGGCAAGACCCCAGCAATCAAGAGAAGTGGCTCAAGATTTAAATGTAATATGCTAGCTGCTATTAGTCCGCAAGGGTTTATGAACTGGATGGTATTTGAAGATAATTTTACCAGCAAAAAGTGTATTGAATGTTTAGGTAGACTGATCAGACAAATTAAGCAGAAAATATTTTTGATATTAGATAATCATAGAGTGCATCACAGTAAAAAGGTAAAAGCTTATGTAGAAAGACATAAGGACAAGCTAGAATTGTTTTATTTACCATCATATTGTCCTGATATGAATCCACAAGAACTTGTAAACCAAGATGTCAAAGCTAACTCCAATAATTTTCGAGTACTAAAATCAGTAAAAGATTTAACAATTAATGTACGGTCCTATTTAACACAAATTCAGTTTAATGGTATAAAAATTCAAAATTATTTTAAAAAGAAAAAAATAGCTTATGCTACTATATAATGTTCAATATTTAAAGGCCAGAGTAATACTATAAAAAAGCAACTTAAATACAGAGGAAAAAATGGCTAAAAAATTAGCAGAAAAAGAAGTAGATATAAATACTAAATTAGTCGAAGAATTACTATCAAAAGCAGATCCATCTGAATTATTTGGTCGCGGGTGGATTATTTAATAAACTTTAAAAGCAAATAGTAGAGAGAATTCTTGAAAGTGAATTAGAACACGATCTAGGTTATTCTAAACATAGTAAGATAATCAAGAGCGATAATAATCGTCGCAACGGCAGTTATGAAAAAACGATTATAGATGACGACGGTCATCAGATTACCGTAGATGTTTCAAGGGGACAGGGAAGGAGAATTTGAACCTCAATTGATTCCTGAAGGAGTTAGGAGATTTAGTGGTTTTGATGATAAAGTGATTTCACTATATGCAAGAGGGATGACTGTCAGTGAGATACAGGGCCATTTAGAGGAGATATACCAGACCAATATTTCCAAGGACCTTATATCAACTGTCACTGACGGAGTAATAGAAGAAGTTACTACATGGCAAAACAGGTCCCTAGACGATGTATATCCAATATTATATTTGGATTGCATACACGTTAAAGCAAGGGATAATCATACAGTAATTAACAAAGCGGTATATCTTGCAATAGGTGTTAACATGGAAGGGAAAAAGCAATTACTGGGGATCTGGGTCGGTAAAAATGAAGGTTCCAAGTTTTGGATGCAGGTTGTAACTGAGCTAAAGAACAGAGGGATAAAACAGATATATGTAGCATGCGTTGATGGATTAAAAGGCTTTCCTGAAGCCATAAATAGCATTTATCCTAATACGATTGTACAACTCTGTATAGTACATATGGCGAGGAATTCTGTAAAATATGTTTCTTATAAGGATTTAAAAGCGGTCACAGCGGATCTTAAAAGGATTTACACTGCAAACAGCGAAGAAATATGATATCTGGAGCTAAAATCGTTTGCTGCTAAATGGGATAATAAATATCCTGTGATCTCTGATATTTGGCAAAGGAATTGGAGCGGGATTATTCCTCTTTTTGCTTTTCCTGATGAGATTAGGCGGGTAATTTATACTACCAATGCGATAGAATCGATAAATCGTCAAATCAGAAAAATCATCAACAATAAAGGGGTTTTTCCAGATGATAAGTCTATTTTAAAAATCGTATTTTGGCTCTAAAAAATGCTGCCAAAAAATGGACCATGCCGATTAAAAATTGGTCTTTGGCATTGAATCAATTTGAAATTTTATGCGGGGATTTTAGGCATGATTTACTGGAATTAAAAAATACAACAACTTACACAAAATAAATGATTGACTCAGCTGCTCAGCAAAGATTCGTTTTCGTTCTTCTAATTCTGTAGTTGCAAAAAGTTTTCTGGTTTTTGTTAATTTGATATTACCGTCGGTAACTGTTGCAAATTTAAGTATAGATAGAGCTTCGGAAATATGAATTACATCAAATGTTTTAATCTACAAAGCTTTAACGAGATCTGCTAGATCTCCTGAGCCGTTATAAGGCGGTGCAGCAAGGGTCCCTGTTATAGCCGCAAGTTGATTAGGAGAAGTATAGATTAGATTTTGAGTTATATCATGTTCCTGTATTTTCTTGGCTTTATCTTCAAAAATGAGTCAATCAATTTATTTTGTGTAAGTTGTTGTATTTTTTAATTCCAGTAAATCATGCCTAAAATCCTCGCATAAAATTTCAAATTGATTCAATGCCAAAGACCAATTTTTAATCGGCATGGTCCATTTTTTGGCAGCATTTTTTAGAGCCAAAAATACGATTTTTAAAATAGACTTATCATCTGGAAAAACCCCTTTATTGTTGATGATTTTTCTGATTTGACGATTTATCGATTCTATCGCATTGGTAGTATAAATTACCCGCCTAATCTCATCAGGAAAAGCAAAAAGAGGAATAATCCCGCTCCAATTCCTTTGCCAAATATCAGAGATCACAGGATATTTATTATCCCATTTAGCAGCAAACGATTTTAGCTCCAGATATCATATTTCTTCGCTGTTTGCAGTGTAAATCCTTTTAAGATCCGCTGTGACCGCTTTTAAATCCTTATAAGAAACATATTTTACAGAATTCCTCGCCATATGTACTATACAGAGTTGTACAATCGTATTAGGATAAATGCTATTTATGGCTTCAGGAAAGCCTTTTAATCCATCAACGCATGATACATATATCTGTTTTATCCCTCTGTTCTTTAGCTCAGTTACAACCTGCATCCAAAACTTGGAACCTTCATTTTTACCGACCCAGATCCCCAGTAATTCCTTTTTCCCTTCCATGTTAACACCTATTGCAAGATATACCGCTTTGTTAATTACTGTATGATTATCCCTTGCTTTAACGTGTATGCAATCCAAATATAATATTGGATATACATCGTCTAGGGACCTGTTTTGCCATGTAGTAACTTCTTCTATTACTCCGTCAGTGACAGTTGATACAAGGTCCTTGGAAATATTGGTCTGGTATATCTCCTCTAAATGGCCCTGTATCTCACTGACAGTCATCCCTCTTGCATATAGTGAAATCACTTTATCATCAAAACCACTAAATCTCCTAACTCCTTCAGGAATCAATTGAGGTTCAAATTCTCCTTCCCTGTCCCCTTGAAACATCTACGGTAATCTGATGACCGTCGTCATCTATAATCGTTTTTTCATAACTGCCGTTGCGACGATTATTATCGCTCTTGATTATCTTACTATGTTTAGAATAACCTAGATCGTGCTCTAATTCACTTTCAAGAATTCTCTCTACTATTTGCTTTTTAAGTTTATTAAATAATCCACCCGCGACCAAATAATTCAGATGGATCTGCTTTTGATAGTAATTCTTCGACTAATTTAGTATTTATATCTACTTCTTTTTCTGCTAATTTTTTAGCCATTTTTTCCTCTGTATTTAAGTTGCTTTTTTATAGTATCTTCTACTATTACTCTGGCCTTTAAATATAGAACATTATATAGTAGCATAAGCTATTTCTTTCTTTTTAAAATAATTTTGAATTTTTATACCATTAAACTGAATTTGTGTTAAATAGGACCGTACATTAATTGTTAAATCTTTTACTGATTTTAGTACTCGAAAATTATTGGAGTTAGCTTTGACATCTTGGTTTACAAGTTCTTGTGGATTCATATCAGGACAATATGATGGTAAATAAAACAATTCTAGCTTGTCCTTATGTCTTTCTACATAAGCTTTTACCTTTTTACTGTGATGCACTCTATGATTATCTAATATCAAAAATATTTTCTGCTTAATTTGTCTGATAAGTCTACCTAAAAATTCAATACACTTTTTGCTGGTAAAATTATCTTCAAATACCATCCAGTTCATAAACCCTTGCGGACTAATAGCAGCTAGCATATTACATTTAAATCTTGAGCCACTTCTCTTGATTGCTGGGGTCTTGCCTTTAAGACCATATGTTTTACCTCGATTATCTGTTGATTGTATCCCCATTTCATCTCCCCAATAAATTCTAGCACTTTCTTTCATTGCACGAGACTTGATTTCTGGATATGTGACTGTTAACCATTCTTTTATCTTCTCTGGATTACGTTGATAGGCTGATTTAATTGGTTTTTGAGACGTAAAACCCAATCTATTCATAATTTTTCTTATAGAACGCCTGTTATACTGATAAAGGTAATTGGATTCTATATATTCTTGTACCACTTTACTATTCCATAACGTATAATCCATTCCCAATTCATCAGGTGTATGTGATAAAATTTTAGATTTTAATTCCTCTTCTTGATTTTTACTGATTTTAGATCCTGTTCCTACCTTTACTCCTCGCTTCTTATAGCGAAAGCTTTCTTCCTTAGAAATTTTGTACTCTTTAAGATATTTCCATATAGAACTCCTAGAAAACCCAAAGGTAATAGATGCTTGTTTCTTGCTTATTCCATGTATAACTATTGCTTCCACTGCTTTCTTTCTTAATATCTTGAGATCGCTTGGTGATAATTTTTTATTAGACATTTTGTTATTACTCTTGATACAATATTATTATATCATTTCTCTAATGTTAGTTCAATATTTAAAGGCCGGAGTAATATATCCTTTTGCAACTTACACAAACTATATGACAGACTCTAAAGCTTAGGCGATGATGGATAGAAACACCGTATTTCTCTATGGCAGATATATGTTCTTTTGTCCCATAACCAGAATTTTTAGCCCAAAAATAATATGGAAACTCCTGATGCAGCAATGCCATCATTCTATCTCTGGTAACTTTAGCTATTATTGAAGCGGCAGCTATAGATATAGACTTATCATCTCCTTTTACATAGCTTACAAAACGTCTATCACTAAATTTCATATTACCGTCTACAATTACTGCCGAAGGCTCTTTCATTAACCCTTCTACCGCAAGGACACAAGCTTTCTTCGTTGCTTCTAGGATGTTTATTTCATCAATTTCTTTTGACCCTACCACACCAATTGACCAGGCATAATTTTGAGTAATTTTTACGTATAATTCTTCTCTTTTATTTTTAGATAATTTTTTGGAATCCTTGATACCTTCAATTAAATTGTTTTGATCAATAATAACAGCAGCAGCTACTACAGGTCCAGCTAGTGGCCCCCTGCCCGCTTCGTCTACGCCAGCTACTACCCCTTGGTAATTTGATTCAATAGATAAATCCATTTTCTTACTCTCTCATTAAATTTACGCATGCTACCATACTAATTGCGGCTACTTCGCTTCTAAGCACCCTATTATTACTCTAGCCTTTAAATATTGAACATTATATAGTAGCATAAGCTATTTCTTTCTTTTTTAAATAATTTTGAATTTTTATACCATTAAACTGAATTTGTGTTAAATAGGACCGTACATTAATTGTTAAATCTTTTACTGATTTTAGTACTCGAAAATTATTAGAGTTAGCTTTGACATCTTGGTTTACAAGTTCTTGTGGATTCATATCAGGACAATATGATGGTAAATAAAACAATTCTAGCTTGTCCTTATGTCTTTCTACATAAGCTTTTACCTTTTTACTGTGATGCACTCTATGATTATCTAATATCAAAAATATTTTCTGCTTAATTTGTCTGATCAGTCTACCTAAAAATTCAATACACTTTTTGCTGGTAAAATTATCTTCAAATACCATCCAGTTCATAAACCCTTGCGGACTAATAGCAGCTAGCATATTACATCTAAATCTTGAGCCACTTTTCTTGATTGCTGGGGTCTTGCCTTTAAGACCATATGTTTTACCTCGATTATCTGTTGATTGTATCCCCATTTCATCTCCCCAATAAATTCTAGCACTTTCTTTCATTGCACGAGACTTGATTTCTGGATATGTGACTGTTAACCATTCTTTTATCTTCTCTGGATTACGTTGATAGGCTGATTTAATTGGTTTTTGAGACGTAAAACCCAATCTATTCATAATTTTTCTTATAGAACGCCTGTTATACTGATAAAGGTAATTGGATTCTATATATTCTTGTACCACTTTACTATTCCATAACGTATAATCCATTCCCAATTCATCAGGTGTATGTGATAAAATTTTAGATTTTAATTCCTCTTCTTGATTTTTACTGATTTTAGATCCTGTTCCTACCTTTACTCCTCGCTTCTTATAGCGAAAGCTTTCTTCCTTAGAAATTTTGTACTCTTTAAGATATTTCTATATAGAACTCCTAGAAAACCCAAAGGTAATAGATGCTTGTTTCTTGCTTATTCCATGTATAACTATTGCTTCCACTGCTTTCTTTCTTAATATCTTGAGATCGCTTGGTGATAATTTTTTATTAGACATTTTGTTATTACTCTTGATACAATGTCATTATATCATTTCTCTAATGTTAGTTCAATATTTAAAGGCCGGAGTAATAGCAAGACTTACAGAAATAACCTTAGGACTAGATAAAAGTTTTTCCTTTTCAGTTGGAGAAAAACCACCTTCAGGCCCTACAAGAATAGCAATATTTTCTTCAATCTTTTTTATGGAGCTAATTTTTACTCCACCGCTTTCCTCCTCATTTGCAAAAATAATCTGATCTACCCCGCTAATATTATTATAAAGCTCTTTAAGGTTCATAGGTAAGTGCAATACAGGCACTACGAACCCTTCGCTCTGCTCTACCGACTCTATCATGCATCTGGTAAGCCTTTGCTGATTGATGTTCTTAAATTGGGTCCTTTCTGAAATTACCGGAATAATTTCAGTAACCCCATGCTGTACAGCTGCTTTAAGTGCTTCTGTAAATCTATCTGGTTTAATAATGCACATAGCTAAAATGAGGGGTTTCTGATACTTGACTTCCCGTAACTTTTGCCCTATAACTACTTGTAAATCACGCTTATTAATTGTTCTAATTTTAGCTTTAAATTCTCCGTCAATGCTATTAAACAACCGAAATTCTTCAGAAATTTTCATCCGTAAAACTGACTTACAATAATGAAAAATATCATCGCTTAAGGTTATGATTTGATTTTTAGCGATTCTAGAAGTAGTATAAATTCTGCTTAAACTAGAAAATTTCATATTTAAATAACAAAAATAATGTTAAAAGAGCAATCCCCAAAACAATTATCGGATAATACTCTAACCAATAAAAATAAGGCAACTAAAAAGGATAATAAATCTTTTTCGGGAGTGAGTAAAGATGAGGAATTTGGCGGCCCTAAAAGACCAGAACCAACTCGATACGGTGACTGGGAAGTTAACGGAAGAGTTTCGGACTTTTAAATACCATGCAACCTTTAAATTCCCCTCAAAAAGAAGCTGTCGAAACTACTGAAGGCCCCCTACTTGTACTAGCTGGAGCCGGAACCGGTAAAACCAAGGTTCTAACTAGCCGAATAGCTTATATAATTAGCAATAATCTAGCTTATCCAAGCCAAATACTAGCTGTTACCTTTTCAAATAAAGCAGCTCGGGAAATGCAAAACCGAATTAATGAAATTATTGCCTCGGATGGGCTAAATATAGGCACATTTCACTCTATTTCCACCCGAATATTAAGGTCTCATATTCATTTACTTGATAACGGTATGAACCGAAATTTCAATATTATTGACCAAGATGAGCAAATAAAGTTGGTTAAAAATATTGCTCTTGAAAATAATATTGATATTAAAAAGTATCCTCCTAAATTATTGCATGTTATTATCTCTAAATGGAAAGATCAAGGAGTTATACCGGAAAAAGTTAGTAGCTCTGATACTACCACCCCTGAATCACAACTTGCCTATCTTATCTATCAAAAGTATCAAAAAATCCTCCAGGAATCCAATGTTGCCGACTTTGGCGATCTGTTATTATATTGCAATCAATTACTTATCAATAATCCTGAGGTTCTTAAATATTACCAAAATAAATTTAAATATATTTTAATTGACGAATATCAGGACACTAATGCTGTTCAATATGTATGGGCTAGGATGCTTGCAAGTGATCACAAAAATATTTGCTGCGTCGGAGACGACGATCAATCCATATATAGCTGGCGAGGAGCTGAAGTTAAAAATATTCTCCGTTTTGAAAAAGATTTCCCAAATGCAAAAGTCATTAAACTAGAGCAAAATTATCGCTCCTATTCTCATATTCTGGAAGCAGCATCTAGTATCATAAGGAATAACAAAAACAGACATCACAAGAATCTTTGGACTGAAGCGCAATCACAGGAAAAAATAAAAGTAATTTCCTGCTGGAATGAAAAAGAAGAAGCAAGATTTGTCGCAAACCAAGTAGGAAAATATATCAACTCCAAGCAATATAGTGCCGGTCAGATTGCCATTCTTGTTAGAGCCGGATTTCAAACCAGAACTTTTGAAGAAGTCTTTATCAGCAACGCTATGCCCTATCAGATCATCGGTGGTTTAAGATTTTATGAAAGAATGGAGATTAGAGATTTACTTGCCTATATACGTCTTGTGATTAATAAAAATGACAATTTAGCTTTTGAGAGGGTAATTAATGTACCAAAAAGATCAATAGGTAATGCTACCCTAAAAAAGATTAAGGATAAAGCTACTGATTACTCTGTTTCAGCATTTAGCGCTTTAGAAAAAATGATTGAAAATGATGAGGTTAAAGGAAAAACCAAAGAAAATCTTTACCATTTTGTTACACTTATTAATCAGGCATCTTTGAAGTATACAAATGAATCCGCATTTGAGGTAACAAAATTTATTCTCGAAAAATCCGGTTATTTAGCGGCTCTAAAAGAAGAAAAGACCGAAGAATCAAGAGGTAGAATTGAAAATATCAATGAAATGCTAAAGGCTATAGATGAAGCCGGCAATATTAACGAATTTGTTGAACATGCAAGTTTGGTCATGGATAATGACATGCTCGAATCCGATTATGGCGGAACAATAAAAATCATGACTTTGCACGCCGCAAAAGGCCTTGAATTTGATATAGTATTTTTACCAGGATGGGAAGAAGGTATATTTCCTCACCAAAAATCTCTCTTAGAACAAGGAGATAAGGGATTAGAAGAAGAAAGGCGTATCGCCTACGTAGGGATTACGAGGGCTAAAAAAGAGTTATTTATTACCTATGCCGAAAGCAGAAGAATATTTGCTGAAATATTAAACTCAATACCTTCACGCTTCTTAGCCGAAATTCCAGCTGAAATATGCCAGAAAATTTCCAGTTCAAATCAACTAAATTATTTAGGTTCAAAACATAGTTTTTATTTTGAAAATAATAATACCACTGCTACTTATCATCCTACTTCTAGTAAACTTATCCCTGAAAGTCAACTGAATGAAAAACGCCCTGGTAATAGGATAAATCATCAAAAATTCGGTAACGGAATAATTATTCGAAAAAACGGTGATAGTCTAGATATAGTTTTTGAAAAATGTGGTTTAAAAACTATTAAGGAAAGTTATATTAAATTGATTTAACGCATAACAATCAATAACTTGTTAATCTTTCTGCCGTGCCTCTTGAAATATTTTTTTTATCATAAAATATATATTGTAAATGCAAACTTTATAAGGAGGAAATTATGTCATATTTACCAAGACTAAGGTCAAAATCAGAATCTATAAGAACAAGGGACAGTATATTTGATGACTTGTTTCATGAACTTTATTCTTTACCAACATCTTTCTTATCTAAAAGTGGAATGGACTTATCCCCTAGAATTGATATATCTGAAACAGATGGTGAGTACAAGATAGAAGCAGAATTACCAGGAATAAACCAGAAAGAAATAGATATAAAAATAGATAATAACATTCTTGCCATAAAAGGGAAAAAAGAAGATGTAAAAGAAGAAAAAGAGAAAAATTACCACTTAAGAGAGAGATATTACGGAGCATTCCAGAGATCGATTTCGCTACCTAATAACATTGAACCAGAAAAAATTAAAGCAAGATTCGAAAATGGAGTTTTAAATATATCAGTACCAAAAAATGATAAAAGAACCCCTGAAAAAATAGAAATAAGTTAAGAAAAGTAGAAGAATGAGGTTAGTTGTAGCGGCTTGCTTTCGAAATGAGAGCGGCTCGCTTTCGTCGGTAAAAACGGGCTCAAATTAAATGATTTTATAAATTCACCTTGGCTCACATTATTTGACTCTATAAAGTTAATATCCAGTTAATTTATGAATTCAAGGTTCGATAAAAACGGTCATTACTTATACAATAAAAATTAGAATAAATTAATTGATAATAATGTAATAATTATTATATAATAACTCTGAAAATCAAGTTATTCTTTGAATAATAGCCTAACTACAAGAGCAATCCAAATTCAACATGAACTAGCATTTTTCTTTCATTTCTCTCAATTACCCAATAAATTACCTCAATATTTGGTCAAAAAAGATAGATCTACAGAATCAATACAGTGAGCCAGAATAAAAGATAAAATCACTTAATGTGAGCCGTGATATTTTCAGTGTCAATTAAATCGAGCCAAGGTGAATTTATAAATCATTTAATTTGAGCCCGTTTTTATCGATGAAAGTGAGCCATTCTCATTTCGAAAGCAAGCCGCTACAGTTAGTATATGAATGTAACTGATCAAAAATCAACTAATTGTAAATGGACCAATTACAGAGCCATATTAGTTATATTAGGCTTTAGTACCTGCCTGTTTTTAGCAGGTACTATATATTTCCTGGTAAAATGTTATAACCAAAATCAAATTATTTCTGAACAATTATTAGAGTATAACAATCAGCTTAATTATAATAAGCCCCAGCCATTGCTTCTGGATGACAATTTTGAGCGCAGAATGAAAAAATTGTTTGATGAAATGAGCTGATTCATCGTCAATCATTATTCAACCTTATTGATCGTGATTTCTTTAATTCCCACATTTGCGGGGATAGTTTATTAAATGATAATTATCTGAATCACTCTACAATTGAGGTATTAGATAAAGAATACCTAATTACGTTAGCAATACCAGGATTTACTAGAGAACAAATCAAATTAGAATTAAATGGAAATATCTTAACAATTTCTGGAGAAAATAAGGAACAATCAGATAAAAATAACACTAAAAAGAACATAAATAGTAAATTCAAACAGGTAATTAGCTTAAATAATGATATTGAACGGGACTCAATTAAATCATCATTAAAAGACGGTATAATGACTATAAGTATTCCACGTAGCCAGCAAAAAGGAGAACCTCAAACCATAAACATTGAATAAAAGAGTTTAAGCCCAATATTTTTATTGGGCTTATTAATAATAATTTACTTGATTGTCTTATGCACTTAGACAATGAATAATTTTACAAGCAATATACTTAATATTTATAAGGAGGAGGGTAAAAAGTGGCTTACAGATTTACCTACTATTATAAAAGCACTAGCAAGGGAACATAATTTATCTGATTTAAAACCTTTAAATAACCTAAGTTATAATTATGTATTATCCGGTTTTTTAGATAATAGGCCTATTATTTTAAAATTAGGACTTGATGACGATGCTTTAACACTAGAAGCTTTTTCTCTTCAAGCTTTTGCTGGATTTGGGGGAATAAAAGTTTTATTAGCACAAAAAGGTTTTCTGATCCTAGAAAAAGCTGTTCCTGGTATATCTTTAAAATCATATTTCCCATCAAAAGATAATGATTCTATAGAAATAACTTGTAACATTATAAACGTTCTACATCAGGCACCAATTCCAAAAACTCCTAAGTTTCCTGATATCCAGGATTGGCTTAGGAGTTTAGATGACGATACTAGTAATAGAAATTTAAAGAGTTATTTACAAAAAGCCCGAGATATTCGTAATCAGTTATTAGCAACTGCACCGGATTCTGTTTTACTTCACGGCGATTTACATCATGAAAATATTATAAAACATGGAGATAATTGGGCGGTTATTGATCCAAAAGGTGTAATAGGTGAACCAGTTTACGAGGTAGCTGCATTTATACTCAATCCTATCCCCGAGTTGTTAAAATCCAGAAATATAGCAGATATTATTAACAATCGGATCGCTCATATCGCCTGCAAACTTAAAATAAAACCGGAACGTATTAAAGGTTGGTGTTTTATACAAGCCGTACTTGCATGGGTCTAGATTTTAGAAGATGGCGGAAATGACAAGTACTTTAGATCGTTGGTAGAAATTCTAGCGGATTGTGCCTAGGAAATAATAAATAATTTTGGACAAACATTAAATAACAATAGCTTAATCAAAATAACTATTATTTATTTCTGCAAAGATTTTTATATTCCTTATTCAATTCTACTACGGTCCAGACCCAAACTATACAAATAATTAGAAATATAACCATTAAGAAAGTAGAAATTGAATGATAAGTAGCAGTAGGAATTATAATAAAAATCATTGATTGTACAAATGCACTTGCCGATTTACCAAGCTTCGTACCGATCATATCTGCCGCTGCCTTACCCTTGGTTTTTAATTCATCCTCAAGTGGTACGTATGCCATTTCTTTCGTACTATCAAAAAAAGTGTATTTACTTGATTTGCTAAAAACATTTTGAATTGCTCCGATCAAAACTGCAAGCATTAAAGGATCAGTCATAACGAAAAAGGTAACTAACAAGCTTCCTACCGCATCAAAATTCGATATCATAAAGAAGAGGCTCCCGGTAATTAACATCATAAGCGGAGTAATAATAGCTGCAGAAAACCAACCGAGTCTTCTCAGCAGATTTGACCCCACAATAACAAAGAAAATAGTTAATAATCCTGTATAACTAAGATAACTGCCAACAAAAACAGCAAAATCTGTAGGATTAGTGTAAAGTTTATTTGCTGCTGCTTTCCAGGGACCTTCAACTAAATTTATGGCAAGCCCGTAGCAAAATAATAAGACTGTTATAAGCCTTATATATCTTGATTCAATAATCATTTTAAAACTCTCTTTTAGAGAAAGATGATTTTTTTTGACCTTAAATTTCAGAGTATTTATAGTTTCCTGATCAAGAATTTTAGTATTAATTAACCAGAATGCGACCAAAGCCAACAAACCTAAGGCAAGGACAAAAGATATTACTATTTGGATCGAAACAACGCTTTTATCGGCATTAGTAGAAAAATTACTGATAATGTAATTGCTCATATTCGATAAATTCATTAAAAAAGTACCAGCTATATAAAGACCCGTTTGGCCGAGCAATCCAAATAAAGGATAAAATCTTTTTGATTCTTCGACTGTAGTAATTCTATTTACAAATTGCCAGAATAGTAAGGCAAACACAGCATTTGGCCATAACTCCGCAATTATATAAAAATAAAGAAAAACTCCAGTTAGATAGTAATAATATAAACCATTTTAAGTTCGGGTATATAGACCCAAGATGGCTAGCATAGGTAGGGTCTAGATGGAAGTATTGGTAATTGGGAAATAAAACAAAAGCAAACAAAGCAAAGAAACTTAAAAAAACAGACATAATAAGGTAAAAAATGTTTTCACCTTTCATTATGCTATTACTCCGGCCTTTAAATATTGAACTAACATTAGAGAAATGATATAATGATATTGTATCAAGAGTAATAACAAAATGTCTAATAAAAAATTATCACCAAGCGATCTCAAGATATTAAGAAAGAAAGCAGTGGAAGCAATAGTTATACATGGAATAAGCAAGAAACAAGCATCTATTACCTTTAGGTTTTCTAGGAGTTCTATATGGAAATATCTTAAAGAGTACAAAATTTATAAGGAAGAAAGCTTTCGCTATAAGAAGCGAGGAGTAAAGGTAGGAACAGGATCTAAAATCAGTAAAAATCAAGAAGAGGAATTAAAATCTAAAATTTTATCACATACACCTGATGAATTGGGAATGGATTATACGTTATGGAATAGTAAAGTGGTACAAGAATATATAGAATCCAATTACCTTTATCAGTATAACAGGCGTTCTATAAGAAAAATTATGAATAGATTGGGTTTTACGTCTCAAAAACCAATTAAATCAGCCTATCAACGTAATCCAGAGAAGATAAAAGAATGGTTAACAGTCACATATCCAGAAATCAAGTCTCGTGCAATGAAAGAAAGTGCTAGAATTTATTGGGGAGATGAAATGGGGATACAATCAACAGATAATCGAGGTAAAATATATGGTCTTAAAGGCAAGACCCCAGCAATCAAGAGAAGTGGCTCAAGATTTAAATGTAATATGCTAGCTGCTATTAGTCCGCAAGGGTTTATGAACTGGATGGTATTTGAAGATAATTTTACCAGCAAAAAGTGTATTGAATTTTTAGGTAGACTGATCAGACAAATTAAGCAGAAAATATTTTTGATATTAGATAATCATAGAGTGCATCACAGTAAAAAGGTAAAAGCTTATGTAGAAAGACATAAGGACAAGCTAGAATTGTTTTATTTACCATCATATTGTCCTGATATGAATCCACAAGAACTTGTAAACCAAGATGTCAAAGCTAACTCCAATAATTTTCGAGTACTAAAATCAGTAAAAGATTTAACAATTAATGTACGGTCCTATTTAACACAAATTCAGTTTAATGGTATAAAAATTCAAAATTATTTTAAAAAGAAAGAAATAGCTTATGCTACTATATAATGTTCAATATTTAAAGGCCAGAGTAATAACTAACTTTACATAAATTATTGTTACCAGAAAAGCTGCGGGCAAAACACCCCAAAATTTTAAAAAAGCAATTGTTTCAGTGCCAATCATCGTATTAACAACACTATCTTTCATTGCTCTGATTAAATTCTGAATCAAAAGTATGGAAAACATAAGTAGAGTTATAAGCAAAAACTTAGGTAGTTCGTGCCTATGAACCGGCCATAAATAATCAATTATTTTGCTAAATTTTGAGGAAGATAAGTCGGAATTAAAGAAATCGCTATTAGAGGTATCATTCTGGGGTTCTGACGCCATAATCTATATCTACCTGATAAATTGTTATTGGTCAGGACCGCATGGTATATACTTTAGAATCTTCTGTCAACACATATTTAGAATAAGTTGTTTTTATAATAAAAAATACTTATTTATTATATCTTTAAAAATCTTTAAAACTATTAACTAAAATAAATAGCTATTTTTAATATTTTTAATTTGACCTTTTTATTCTACTAAAACAAGAGGTTAATACATAATCTTTTCTCGGTCCATTAACTTTGAATTTTTGAATAAATTGATTAGAATTAATAATTTCATAAGTTGTATGATAAAAATCCTGATTGCATTTGTAATCGCCGCTAACTATAGTAGTTAAGTCTGAATCAAATAATAAATTGAACATGAAACATCTACTACCCTGCTCATAACTGTATAATCCTAAATTTCCACTGTTATCTAGGATATAATCATATTTTTTCTTTGATTTGGCTACAAAACCATTAGACCATTTTACTTCTAGGGATTCTTGGTAATTTAAAATATGTGTATTTTTCTTGCTGATCGATACTTTCCCTTGAGCTACTGCATTAGATAAACAAGAAGACTTATCAATAATCTCTCTTTCGATGTCCCAATCCCCTTGTAAATAACAGAAAAATAATAGAGCAGTCATAATTATTGGTTTGTTCTTTTAGAAACTCTACTTTATAATTTAGCACTTGATAACCATAAAAATATCTAAATAAAAAAATTATTTATCAAAAAACTAAGATATATGACATTCATTGAAGAATTTAAAAAAAGAGGCTATTTTTACCAATGCACTGACCTTGCAGCCTTAGAACAGAAAATGGCTCAAGGAAAAATAGCAGCCTATATAGGGTTCGATTGCACTGCTGAATCTTTGCACGTAGGTAATCTAATGCAAATTATGATATTACGTCTTTTGCAGAAATACGGTCATAAGCCAATTGTTTTGGTAGGAGGGGGAACCACCAAAATCGGGGATCCTACTGGTAAAGAAGAACTAAGAAAATATCTTAGTGATGAAGACATATCTAAAAATATGGCTGGCATTAAAAAATCTTTATCGAAGTTCATTAAATTTGGTGACGGGCCAAGCGATGCCGTTATGCTAAATAACGCTGATTGGCTTGATAATCTAGGGTATATTGAGTTTTTACGTAAATACGGTAGGAATTTTTCGATAAATCGAATGCTAACAATGGATTCGGTTAAAACCAGGCTAGAGAGAGAACAATCCTTAACCTTTTTGGAATTCAATTATATGCTTTTACAAGCGTACGATTTTTATTACCTTAATAAAACATACAATTGTTCGTTACAGCTGGGCGGTAGCGACCAATGGGGTAATATTGTTACTGGTGTAGAGCTAATTCGGAAAATGAGCAAAAATGAGTCTTTCGGACTTACTACTCCTCTACTTACTACTTCTTCAGGGGCCAAGATGGGTAAATCTGTAAGCGGGGCTGTATGGATAAATGAAGAGCATCTTTCACCTTATGACTACTATCAATACTGGCGCAATACGGAAGATGCAGATGTTGTTAAATTTGCTAAATTATATTGCGAATTTTCAGAATCAGAAGAACAAGAATTTGAAGCTTTAATTAGCAAGAATATCAACGAAGCTAAGAAAAAATTAGCTTACAGGGTTACAGAGCTTTGCCATGGCAAAGAAAAAGCTCAAGAAGCTTTTGATACTGCCATTAAAGTTTTTGAGCAGAAAGTTATAAGTGATAATTTACCTTCTATTTTAGTGGATAAAAAGATTTTATCACAAGGAATAATGTGTATTGATTTATTATGCCAAGCAGAACTTACTAGTTCTAAAGGAGAAGGGAGAAGATTAATTAGAGGAATGGGTATTAAAGTTAACGATAATCCAGTCATAGATGAAAATTTGATAATAAACTCAAGTCACCTAAAAGATAAAGTAATCAAAATTTCTTCTGGCAAAAAAAAACATGTACTAGTTAAAATAAAAGAATAAAACTTTCAGGAAGAGTCAATCATTTATTTTGTGTAAGTTGTTGTATTTTTAATTCCAGTAAATCATGCCTAAAATCCCTGCATAAAATTTCAAATTGATTCAATGCTAAAGACCAATTTTTAATCGGCATGGTCCATTTTTTGGCAGCATTTTTTAGAGCCAAAAATACGATTTTAAAATAGACTTATCATCTGGAAAAACCCCTTTATTGTTGATGATTTTTCTGATTTGACGATTTATCGATTCTATCGCATTGGTAGTATAAATTACCCGCCTAATCTCATCAGGAAAAGCAAAAAGAGGAATAATCCCGCTCCAATTCCTTTGCCAAATATCAGAGATCACAGGATATTTATTATCCCATTTAGCAGCAAACGATTTTAGCTCCAGATATCCTATTTCTTCGCTGTTTGCAGTGTAAATCCTTTTAAGATCCGCTGGTGACCGCTTTTAAATCCTTATAAGAAACATATTTTACAGAATTCCTCGCCATATGTACTATACAGAGTTGTACAATCGTATTAGGATAAATGCTATTTATGGCTTCAGGAAAGCCTTTTAATCCATCAACGCATGCTACATATATCTGTTTTATCCCTCTGTTCTTTAGCTCAGTTACAACCTGCATCCAAAACTTGGAACCTTCATTTTTACCGACCCAGATCCCCAGTAATTCCTTTTTCCCTTCCATGTTAACACCTATTGCAAGATATACCGCTTTGTTAATTACTGTATGATTATCCCTTGCTTTAACGTGTATGCAATCCAAATATAATATTGGATATACATCGTCTAGGGACCTGTTTTGCCATGTAGTAACTTCTTCTATTACTCCGTCAGTGACAGTTGATATAAGGTCCTTGGAAATATTGGTCTGGTATATCTCCTCTAAATGGCCCTGTATCTCACTGACAGTCATCCCTCTTGCATATAGTGAAATCACTTTATCATCAAAACCACTAAATCTCCTAACTCCTTCAGGAATCAATTGAGGTTCAAATTCTCCTTCCCTGTCCCCCTTGAAACATCTACGGTAATCTGATGACCGTCGTCATCTATAATCGTTTTTTCATAACTGCCGTTGCGACGATTATTATCGCTCTTGATTATCTTACTATGTTTAGAATAACCTAGATCGTGTTCTAATTCACTTTCAAGAATTCTCTCTACTATTTGCTTTTTAAGTTTATTAAATAATCCACCCGCGACCAAATAATTCAGATAGATCTGCTTTTGATAGTAATTCTTCGACTAATTTAGTATTTATATCTACTTCTTTTTCTGCTAATTTTTTAGCCATTTTTTCCTCTGTATTTAAGTTGCTTTTTTATAGTATCTTCTACTATATCCTTTTGCAACTTACACAAACTATATGACAGACTTACCAAACGAAGTAGTACTTCACGTATATCTATGTAAATATTTTCATAAAAATTTAGAATCATTTACACTACACATTCCTTCCATCCTTAATTAAGGATGGAAGGATAATTTTTAGTATAACTAATTAACTATTATAACCCTAGCTGTGTTTAAATATATTCCCAAACGTTTAATACTTCTTATAAAAATCCTTTTTCTTACAACAAACCTGCCTGCAGTATAGCTTTTAGTTCAATAAAAACAATTTGCCCTGCTACCTCTTGTTTGACTTCCAATTAAAAAAATAATTGCTAAAAACATTCATAAAGTATCATTATTCTTTACCAAAAATTATTTAGTTTTACTTATTTTTTTAAGCACTTTATTTCATTTAATGCTCTCTTTCCTTTTACAATATTAGCTTTTTATCAGTATAAATACCTTGTTTAACAAATAACTTAATAAATATTAGTATATTCTTGTATAGATCTTTAATTTATATTAAAAAGAAATTCTTTATGAGCAAGGCGTCAATTTCTTTTACACCTGAACCATCTCCAATATCGTCTTCACGAACACCTAAAACTTTTGATTTTCCTTCATCGTCTCTTTAAAAAGCCATGGAAGAATTAGAACAACAATACGAAATAGCACAATAGGAAGCTTTCGCAAAACAGGAAGCTGAAAAATTATCTGAAACTGCAATAGATAAATTAAAAACAGAATTAGACCCTACAACAACTCACAGTATAACTGATTACCTTGGCCCTGATTGGCAAGAAGCTGATGTAGTAGACTAATACTTTATTTTTTGCATAAAAGAACCAAGCAAGAAGAATTTACTGGATTCTTTAAACTACTATTTAATAGACTCGTTTTACTGGTGGAACAGGTTCAACTTCATCAGTTAAAGTAGTTAAAATTACCGGTTTATAATCTATTTTAACCATGCCATCTTCTTCAAGCCAAAGAAGGGTATGTTTCATCCAGTTTTTATCGTCTCTCTCCGGAAAGTCTTCTCTTGCGTGCGCTCCCCTACTTTCTTTCCTATTTAATGCCCCGTAAACAGTAAGAACTGCTTGATCAATTAAATTGGCAAGCTTCAGGGCTTCAACTAAATCACTATTCCAAATCATTGAGCGATCGGTTACCGATATATTATCATATTCCTTCCTGATACTATCCATCATCTTTTTGCCCTCTTCTAAAACTTCCTCAGTTCTAAAAACTGCAGCATGATCCTGCATGGTCCTTTGCATTTTAAGTCGTAAATCGGCTACAGATATATCTCCTTTTGTATTTCTAATTTTATCTAGTCTAGAGATAATAGGATCAAGTATATCTGGTTTTAACTTTTTATGAGGCGTGCCAGCTTTTACAATTTCTGCTGCTCTATATGCCGCTGCTCTACCAAAAACTACAAGATCAAGTAAAGAGTTCGAACCAAGACGATTTGCACCATGGACAGAAATACACCCTGCCTCCCCAATTGCCATAAGCCCCGGAACAATAGTTTGTTTTCCGTCTTTAAGTGTAAGGACTTCCGTATGATAATTCGTTGGAATTCCGCCCATATTATAATGAACAGTAGGTAATATTGGAATTGGCTGCTTTGTTACATCCACTCCTGCAAAAATTTTTGCTGTTTCGGATATTCCAGGTAACCTCTCATGCAAAACTTCCGGCGGTAAATGATTTAAATGCAAAAATATGTGATCCTTCTGAGGGCCCACACCTCGCCCTGATCTTATTTCCATAGTCATGGCACGGGAAACTACGTCTCTTGAAGCTAAATCCTTAGCAGATGGTGCATAACGCTCCATAAAGCGCTCGCCTTCTGAATTGACCAGATAGCCCCCCTCTCCTCTTGCCCCTTCAGTAATTAAGCATCCAGCTCCGTAAATTCCAGTTGGATGGAACTGAACAAATTCCATATCTTGCATAGGCAATCCGGCCCTTATACACATTCCCCCACCATCACCGGTACACGTATGAGCTGAAGTTGCAGAGAAATATGCCCTACCATAACCTCCGGTAGCTAATACTACAATATGCGCTCTAAAAACATGTCTGCCATCATCCAAATTCCATGCAACTACCCCCTTGCACTCACCATTTTCCATGAGCAAGTCAATCGCGAAATATTCTATAAAAAATTGCGCTTGGTGCTTTAGTGCTTGCTGATATAAAGTATGTAAAATCGCATGACCTGTTCTATCAGCTGCAGCGCATGTTCTCTGTGCTGCTTTGCCCTTACCGAAATTAGTTGTCATTCCTCCAAAAGGCCTTTGATATATTTTATCTTCTTTGTTCCGAGAAAAAGGTACTCCGTAATGCTCCAATTCTATGACACTTGCAGCCGCATTCTTGCACATATATTCTATAGCATCCTGGTCCCCAAGCCAATCTGATCCCTTGATTATATCATACATATGCCATCGCCAATCATCTTCTCCCATATTACCAAGCGCAGCACTTATTCCTCCTTGAGCAGCTACAGTATGACTGCGAGTTGGAAAAACTTTAGTAACACAAGCAGTACTAAGGCCACTTTGTGCCATGCCAAAAGTAGCACGAAGACCAGCACCACCAGCTCCGACAACAACTACATCAAATTCATGGTTTTTTATATTATAGCGATTAGTCATAAATATTCTTCCATCACAAAATCAATATATAAAAGGCAGCAAAGGCAAATGAAATAGCTGTGATAATTGCAAATATCTGAATTCCGACAACAAGAACAACGCGGTAAATTCTGTAACTTATATAATCTTCAATAACAACTTGCATACCAAGAACAGCATGGTACATTACCGTCAGAAATAAAATCACAAGCATTACTATATTAAAAGGCTTCTGTAAGTGAGAAATAACTGTAGTAAAATCTTTTTTAGATATCTCTCCAAAAAAATAAATTACCCACAATATCATTATAGAAATTATTATAGCAGTAAGCCTTTGGTACCACCAATGGTGGGAACCAGAGCCCGCTGCTCCAAGATTTTTTGCTTTTGATAAATCTGATCTATATTTGCTCTTCATCGTAAAACCATAAACCTATATGTAATTTAATTTAACCTAGACAGACGACCAAAAAATTAGTGTTAATAATATAGAAACAATAACAGCAACCCAACCAGAATAGTTTATTGTTTTGATAGAAAAACCACGTCCGGTATCCCATATTAAATGTCTGATTCCGGTACATAAATGATAAAAAAAAAGCATAACTCGTAAGGATTAGCAAAAACTTAACAAAAAAACTATCAAAAATTTTTAAATATACTGGATCAAATTTACTAAATACCAATAAGATAAACCACCACCCTAGAGCAGAAAACATAAAAAATAAACCAATACCACTAAGGCGATGATCGATTGATAGTACCGAGCTGATCTGAGGTTTGTAAATAGTAAGGTGCGGTGAAATTGGCCTTGCTTTCCTTATCTCTTCTCCAGATTTTTGCATGGAATAATTACTCGCTTTAATTAAACTCTACTTATTTCAAAGTAAAGTATATAAACTAGTCGCTACCTTTTCAAGTTTCTTCAGTATCTCTTGCAAGAAATTCTCTAATATTACTCCGGCCTTTAAATATTGAACTAACATTAGAGAAATGATATAATGATATTGTATCAAGAGTAATAATAAAATGTCTAATAAAAAATTATCACCAAGCGATCTCAAGATATTAAGAAAGAAAGCAGTGGAAGCAATAGTTATACATGGAATAAGCAAGAAACAAGCATCTATTACCTTTGGGTTTTCTAGGAGTTCTATATGGAAATATCTTAAAGAGTACAAAATTTATAAGGAAGAAAGCTTTCGCTATAAGAAGCGAGGAGTAAAGGTAGGAACAGGATCTAAAATCAGTAAAAATCAAGAAGAGGAATTAAAATCTAAAATTTTATCACATACACCTGATGAATTGGGAATGGATTATACGTTATGGAATAGTAAAGTGGTACAAGAATATATAGAATCCAATTACCTTTATCAGTATAACAGGCGTTCTATAAGAAAAATTATGAATAGATTGGGTTTTACGTCTCAAAAACCAATTAAATCAGCCTATCAACGTAATCCAGAGAAGATAAAAGAATGGTTAACAGTCACATATCCAGAAATCAAGTCTCGTGCAATGAAAGAAAGTGCTAGAATTTATTGGGGAGATGAAATGGGGATACAATCAACAGATAATCGAGGTAAAACATATGGTCTTAAAGGCAAGACCCCAGCAATCAAGAGAAGTGGTTCAAGATTTAAATGTAATATGCTAGCTGCTATTAGTCCGCAAGGGTTTATGAACTGGATGGTATTTGAAGATAATTTTACCAGCAAAAAGTGTATTGAATTTTTAGGTAGACTGATCAGACAAATTAAGCAGAAAATATTTTTGATATTAGATAATCATAGAGTGTATCACAGTAAAAAGGTAAAAGCTTATGTAGAAAGACATAAGGACAAGTTAGAATTGTTTTATTTACCATCATATTGTCCTGATATGAATCCACAAGAACTTGTAAACCAAGATGTCAAAGCTAACTCCAATAATTTTCGAGTACTAAAATCAGTAAAAGATTTAACAATTAATGTACGGTCCTATTTAACACAAATTCAGTTTAATGGTATAAAAATTCAAAATTATTTTAAAAAGAAAGAAATAGCTTATGCTACTATATAATGTTCAATATTTAAAGGCTAGAGTAATAACAACTAAAATAAAACATAACTCTGCAGAATTGCCAATTCTCCTACTAATTTAAACTGCTTGCGAAATTTCTTATAGACATAACAAATTTTATTGATTATAAGTTCGTCTAAGGTATCTACTTCAATACCATTCATAAACAAATCTCCAAATAGCTAATTATTTGGCCAGATAGCTCAGTTGGTAGAGCAAAGGACTGAAAATCCTTGTGTCGCCGGTTCGATCCCGGCTCTGGCCACCACCCAGTATTTATTTCAAAATTATTAATGTTTTTAAATTTTTACTAAACTAACTACCTGTAAAAGAAACCTTTTATACATTTTCTATTGGTAGTTAAACTCTTTGATCTTCCTAAGAAACTCTCTGCAAAATTATCTTGATTATAATTTTTTATCATCTAGTATGTGGCCGAATTACAATTAAGTAGTTAACGTACTCGAAAAAATTTTTAAAGTTACTTGTATGAACATTCAAGGATCCGAGGCAAAAATATTTTTGTCCGAAATAAAAGAATTAATCCATAGACAATTTGAGAATCTTGGAAATATTACTGGTGATTTTTTCCTTTCCTTGGAACTACTGTACGCAACACCCTATTACAACGATCAACTTATATCACAACTAAGACAATTAATTGATAATTATGCAGCGTAGAGTAGGTCTCTGATTTGAAGTAATCTCCTCAGCGACCCCTCGTCAAACCGTGCGTAAAGTTTTCCCTTACACGGCTTTCCGATAACTTTCACCCACTGCATTATAGTCACATAATTATCTTGTATATCTTGACGCCTCATTTCCTACAATTACTTGGTCTGCCAACTTGTATAGACCATGATTATTATAAAACCATGAAGGAGGATAGTCTCTCCATCCTTTTGCTCGTTTCTTATGTTTCTTCCTCAACATTATACATAGTGTCATTGTAATGTACCTATCTATCCTCCTAAAGTGTTCTCTAGAGTTTCCACCTTTGAAGTAGTTCGCCCACCCCCTAATTATTGGGTTTAGTTTCTTTTCTATAAGTTCAGGCAATAACCAATGTTGCCTTGTCCTTACTGTTTCTCGAACTTTCTCTTTGACAGTTTTCATAGCTTGGTTTGTCGGATAGTAATATGTTTTGAGTTTTCCTGTTCTTTTTGAGGCTTGTCTCACAAAGCGGAATCCAAGAAAATCAAAGCTCTCATGTCTTGTATCAATCACTTTCGTTTTATCTACATTCAGTTCAAGTTTTAGATTTTCCATAACATTATTTACTTCCTTTAAGTATTTATCGGGGCTTCTTGAGCACAGCACCACAAAATCATCTGCATAGCGAACAATATGTGCGTCATGCCCTTTCTTATTAAACCCCTTTTCTTCCCAAGCTGTATCCAGATAGTGTAAATAAAGGTTTGCAAGTAGCGGAGAAATAACTCCACCTTGCGGCGTACCCGTTATTTGCTTTCTAATTTGCATATCTTCCATTACACCCGCCTTCAACCAGAGTTTTATCAATCTAACAATAGAGTTATCAGTAATTCTATTGTTGATTGCCTTCAAAAGTATGTCATGAGTTATAGTGTCGAAATAGTTACTTACATCTGCATCAATGACATATCTGCATCCATAGTTGAGATATTTATATATCTCTCTATGAGCCATATGTGCACTTCGCTTAGGTCTAAACCCATATGAGAAGTCTTTAAAATCCGCTTCGAATATTGGTTCAATAACTAGTTTCATACATGTTTGCACTACACGATCTGCAATTGTAGGTATACCTATGGGTCTTTGTTTCCCATTAGATTTAAGGATATATACCCTTTTTACTGGGGCAGGCTTATAAGTTTTGCTTATTAAGCTATCCTTAATTTCGTTTAGAAAGACGTCCACTCCAATATCTTCTTCTATATAAGATATGGATTGTTCATCTACACCTGGTGTTCCCTTATTCGCTTTTACTTTCTTCCAAGATTGCATAAGAATATCTTGCCTATACATCTTGTCATAAAGCACACCAAATTTGCGTCTTGGATTAACTTTGGCAGCTTGGTAAAGTTTACGCTGAAGTACCCGTATATTTTCTTGAGTGTTTATAGCTTTCGCAATCACTTAATACCTCTTTCATTATAAACATAGTTAAAGTAGAGCCCCTTCCCTAGTATAAGTTTTGTTGTCTTATACATTGCTGGTACTATGAACTCCTCCGACTCCTCATTCCTGCTTTCTTCCAGATTTCAGCGGGCGGCCTTATACTTTCCGTTATGCAGTGAGTTATCTGCGACAGGGTGAGGTCTCGACTGTTTCCCTCAAATACTTTCTATACATACCATCCTCTATATCCCGAATTCCTATACTAACTTCAGTTAATGGTTAATCCATTAGTAAACACTGGCTTTCGCCCCCATTCTAAAGGCTCAGCGGAATCACCCTACATCACACTCTCCCAACATATTTGTGTGACTAACATTTACGAGACTTACTAAGGTTCACTCTCGTTACGGTCTGTATATTTGCCCGTTCCCACGGTTTGGGTCTGGGGACACGTTAGTCAGCGTTGCTTCCGCATTTCAATCACTATCCATACGTACGCCATAGCTACTCGGCCAAACCACTAATTGCCGAGGTAGGACTTTCACCTACTAGTATCTGAACGACTTAACAGCCCGCTCAAAATGGGATCAAATCCTAGAATATTATGCAACAAACCTAGTGGCCGATTTGGAAAAGCTGACTTCACTTTTAACCACAGATCTGGAAAATTTAAATCTTATTAAACACTAAATCTCAATCACATATAATTATTATTAAGCTTTAAGTTAAATATTTTTTCTAATCTAAACAATCTCTAGGAATTATTTCATAAACGGGATGTTCTACAGTAGAGATTGCAAGATTTGACGAATCCATCCAACCATCAAATAGTACCGATTTATTACCATCAGGCTTATTATCAAAAACCGTAATTAATACAAGATTAGCCGGTCTTAAAGGATTAGTGTTTTTAGCACATTTATGAACTTTTATAGAAAGATTACCAAAAGACTCTGCTTTATTTAACTCAAATTTCACTAGTTCAGATTTAGCAGTAATCTTATTTAAAATAACAATTTTAGCATTTTTCTTATAAGAAAAAGACGTAAGTTCCTCTGGAAGGCTAATTTCTGAAGATATGCTTTCCTTTTTTTTATCTTCTAATTTTATTAAATCCTTGCGTTCTATTTTTTGAGGCTCTACACTAGGAGATGGATTTATAAGGTCTTGTTCTATTTCATCGAGCACTGATATTTCCAATTCTTCATCTTCTGCAATACAAATTGTAGGTATACTACAAAATATAAGTATAATCCATACAGTAAGACACCAAACCCAATATTTAGCTAATCTAAAGTGAAACTTTCTAGAAATTTCCATGTTGTTTTCATTAATATAAGTCAATTTTACTGGTTAACAACCTTTTTTCTACTCTGTCTAAGACCGTATCGGTAATTTCCTGAGCAGTATAGGACATACCAAATTTTCTTTTAAACCATGACTGCTGATGTTCTATATATTCTATTTTTACTTCATTACCATACCTTTTATAGATAAATGAATATAAATCGTCTATACCATCAATTAGACCATAGTCTAAAGCTTTCTGGCCTGTCCAGAACTCACCGTTAAATATAATATCATCAGTCTGGGTGATTCTGCCTTTCCTACGTTCTTTGATAGTATCCGTAAAATGATCATATATTTTTTTCTGTAAATCTTTCACCAATTTTACATCAGAACCTTTTACAGGCTGAAAAGGATCAAGAACAGATTTGTTTTTACCTTCAGTAATTACTCTTCTTTCAATTCCTAATTTTTCTATAGCACCGTGAAAACCGAATCCACTTGAAATAACCCCTATACTCCCAATAATTGAGCTTTTAGTAGCAAATATTTTATCAGCGCTACAAGCAAGCCAGTATCCGCCAGAAGCAGCAACATCTTCAACAAAACTATAAACCGTTACATCTAATTCTTTTGCTAAAGAAATTATTCTTTTAGATATCAGCTCAGACTGAACGGGTGAGCCACCAGGAGAATTTATACACAAACATACAGCATCTAACTTGGGTAATTTAAACATTTTTTCAATTAGTTTATTCAACGAAGAAATAGTAAGGCCTGTTTTCATCGCTCCTTGTTTTCCTATTACTCCTTCTAACCTCATAACGGCTACAACGGGTTTAGTATTATAAAAACCAAGAGGTAACAATGACATTAATTGGTCTATTTTACCAAGGCGCTTAGAACTAACAGGTACTTTTACACTAGAAATAGAATTTTTACTTTTGCTGGTTGCTTTCATCTTTTTTCTCTAATTTATCTTTTTGCGTATCATTTTGTAGCTTCGGATCCTGGTTATTAGGATCAGGTTGGGTCTTTAGCTCTTCTGCGGGTTTTTTAGGAGCCTTTCCTTCCGGCTCTACAATTACCGGAGCAATTTTTTTATTTAAAGAGGACGTAACATAGCTATTCTTTGGGGTTTCATGGTTACCGGGGATTTCAGAAAGCAGCATCTCCCGAACTGATTCATCATGCTATTTTGTATTCTCTTTAAATATAATTTTGATTTTTCCTTCCGGATCAATTAAAAAAGCAGTAGGTAATCCTACTACACCCATAGCTTTAAATAAGCTATTCTTATAATCATGATATAACTTCAAGTGTCTAATGCCGTATTTATTAAAATGATCTTCTGCTACTGCTATCCCTTTAAAATCTTCCGAAATAGCTAATACTTCAAATGGCAACTTTCTAAAATCTTTTTGCAAAATATCTAAGCTTGGTAATTCCTCGACACACGAACCACACCAACTTGCCCAAAAACTTACCAATATTGTTTTACCTTCGAACTCATCTAAAAAAACCTTATTTCCATCTTTATCAAAAAAATTTACATCCGGTACAAAAGAGTATTCTGGCCGTATAATTGTAGAATTTTCAGCCAGAACAGGAACACTATATACATTTAGAGCAAAAACAAGGCTTATAAACCATAAAAATATTTTTGTAAAAAATTTTGGCATAGAATATATTGTCCTAGTTCACTAGAATTAATATCATTTTTATATTACAAAACTTATATCTCAAATATTAATATGAAACAAATTATTTCTTTTACCATTTGTTGCTTACTCCTCTCAAATTGTGGTTTAAAAAAACCTTTGACCCTACCGGATGAGCCAAAGGAAATTAAGATGAGCATAAAATAGCATGATATTATCAGCATTAATTTTTTTTCGATAATCACAATTACCGTTCCAATTATTGGCAAATACATAGCTTGGATTTTTTTTTTTGATAAAAATCAAAACTATTTAACTGCTGATTCCCAAGAATCTCTCCTAAAACTGTAAACTTGGAAAAAATATTTTATAAGTCTAATTATATTTAATATTGTTTGTATAGTTTGTACTTTCTTAATAGTTTTCTTTCAAAAATATTTACCAACCGGTAAGAATTTAACAGAGGAACTCGACTTTGCAGCAAGTTTAAATGCTGCAGTTTCTTTTTCTACAAGTACATTTTGGCAGAGCCATAACCCAGAAAAACAATTAAGCATCTTAAGCCAAGTTTTTGCTTTGACGATGCAAAATTTTTTGTCAGGAGCTACTAGTATTGTCGTATTTATAGCCTTTGTTAGAGGTATAATAAATAATGCCAATCCCTACATTGGTAATTTTATAACGATTTCTTACGTGTTTTATGTTTCATCCTGCTACCGGCAGCATTTATCATATCGCTATTTTTGATTGCAGGAGGGATTCCCCATGATTTTACCGGCAATATAGATTACATCAATCTAGAAGGAAAAAAAGAGCAAATATTTGTAGGACCAGCTGTAGGCCAGATAGCAATAAAACACATAGCAGCCAATGGAGGCTCTATTTTTTCTGCCGGAGCTGCGCATTCTTTTGAATTCTCCTCAAGAATGCTTATAATATTAAATTTGTTTTTAATCGTAATTGTTCCGATTTCCTTAATATTTACTTATGGTTTTGCTGTAAAAGCTATAAATTTCAGCTGGTCCCTATATTGGATTGTTGTGCTAGTCATGGGTTTTTCTCTCCACGTTTTATACCTTGGAGAAAATGATTATGGAATTCCATTAATACTTACAGATAGAGTTGTAGAAGACAAATTTAACTACACTGGAAAAGAATTGATATATGATAAGTTTCCTTCTTTAATGTGGGTACTTTCTATTACCATGAGCTCAAATGGCACAACAAATGCATGTTTAGAAAACTATTCACCTCTCTTAGTACCATTGTTCTATTTTCTAACCTGCCAATGAGTAAGTTTATTATGGAAGGGGTGGGATCCGGTTTCTTTGCAATGCTTGCTTATTTAATTGTCTCAGTTTTTTTAAGAGCCCTCATTACCGGTAATAATAGTATTTTTTTTGGCAAAAAATTACTATTAATGAAATTAATTACGTAATAATAGTATTTTTAATAATGCCGGTAGGTGTTTTGCTATTTACCGGAATTACTTTTGCTCTTCCAGAAACAAAAGAGTTAATAACTTACCAAGGCTCACAAGCCGTAACAGATATTGCTTATAATTTTGTTTCCAGTTTTACTAATAACGGATCTAATTTTACGAGACTCGATACCGCTAATGATTATTTTAACTATATGACGTCTCTGGCAATGTTCATTGGAAGATATCCAATTATATATTACTCCCTCGCAATTAGCGGTTCCTTTGCAAGCAAAAGAAAAATAGCAAATTATAATGAAGATCAGAACCAATCAAGCCTGGAGCTCAGTTTTTTCTTGTTAATCACTGTTATTGATTGTCGGAGCAATAATGTTTATGCCGCTAATGATTTTAGGTCCTATGCTTGAATTTATTAATATGTAATTATCAAACCGACATACAAAATAATAGAATATTTTTTTTATAAATAATGTTTATGCGTTTTATATTTATTTTTCTGCTTCCCTTTTTACTACAGGCTTGTAGTACTACTAAATACTCTATCGATTCTTATAAAAAACTTACCAGTGATTTACAAAAAACCTACAAAATAAAAAGAGCAGATTTAATTTTAAGTTATGATTTAGCAAGAATAGACAGCACTAGCTGTATTTTTTCAAAAGACCTTGGTTTATTTGCTAATGACAAAATTTATGCCCAAAAGTATTTACAAAAATTTAAGGAAAAATATCGCTCCAATACTGCTTTTGTCAAGGAAGCGAAGCTTAAAGTACAGAAGGTAACCTCTCTACTGACAAAACTGCAAAATAAATATAAAATACTGGCTAAAAATCAGTATCAAAACGTAAAAAGAATTGCTAAAACCGACTTTAGTAAAAATAATCCCAGTACAGAACTATCAAAATTAGACCAAATAGCTTCGAATCTGCCTTTGATGCTTCCTTCTCATAATTCTTATATTTCAAGCAACTACGGCATTAGAAAACACCCTGGCAATAAGAAATATAAAATGCATTGTGGTATTGACCTCGTAGCAAGCTACCACGCACCTATATATGCAAGTGCCAACGGGAAAGTATTTTTTGTTGGCCATCAAAATGGTTACGGTACTACCGTTGAAATTAGCCATGAAAATAATATTAAAACTAAATACACTCACTTGAAAAAGACTTTTGTTAAGAAAGGACAAAAAGTCATAAGAAGCCAGGCAATTGCCTTGCAGGGAAGATCAGGAAACGCTCATGGTGATCATTTACATTTTGAAATCCATATAGCAGGAAAACACGTGAACCCTTATGATTTTATTGGTCATAATTATGAATGTTTCAAAAGATAAAAACCTGTTAAAACTTAATTACAGGTTTTTATCAAGTTAACAAATTATGTTTTAATTAGGCTTATTAGAATTTTCTTGTGTAGAAACTGATGGTTTTTCTTTATTATGTACCTCACCATTTTTGGCTTCCGCATCCAAATTATTTTTATTAATTTCCACAGATTCTGAGGTCTTTGCCTGCTCAGCAATTTGCCTTAATTCTCCTATAATAGATGTAAACTTCTGCTTATCAACCAGACCTGGTATAAAGATACCATTAACTACGTAAGAGGGAGCCCCTTTTATGCCAAGATTTTTTGCCAGATCAAAGTTCTTTGCTACTAATTCTTTGATAGCAAAACTATTAATTTCATTCTCAACAATTTGATAATCAATCTGATTTGCTACCAACAAAGCTTTTATCCCTTCTTCCGTTATCGGTTTCATTTTCATCATTTCGTTATGAATAAGCGGAAACTTCTCCTCGGATATCTTATGTACAGCTAAAGCTACTTTAGTAGCATACATTGAAGTCCCGCCTAATATAGGTAAGGGACGAAGGATAATTTTTACCCCAGTATCGCTCTCCAATATCTCGTTAGTAATTAAATTTGCCTGTTTACAGAAAGAGCAATTATAATCATAAAACACGACTACGGTTATATCACCATCTTTATTACCGAAAACTGGAGGAAGTCCATCATTTTCTATATTAGATTTGTTTTGTAATAAATAATCTGTAGTTTGTTTATTAGATTCCTCGATTTTTTTTCTTTGCATAGCTTCAAGAGATTCTACGATAATCTCAGGATGATTTAAGATATAATCGTGAATCTTAGTATTTAATTCTTCTTCCGATAATTTAGGCTCATTTAAAACTCGCTGATCTACTTTTTCCTCATCTGTCTGAGTATTATTAAGAGATGTTTGGACGATTTCAGGTTTTCTAAGAATTTTATAAGCAAACAGTGCTACTAAAATAAGCAAGATTCCAAGCAATATATTCGTAAAAATTTTCTGCATAATTAAAATTATTTATGTTTTTATTATAGAATTTAAGTATTTTATAATTACTAGATAATTAATGTTTTTGCAAAATAAATAAACTTATAAAGGTGCAATAAAAAATAGCTCTATTACTATTTATCTACTGCAATAATATCCGTAGCTTTATACCAATCGGGAGATTTTACTTCTAAGCCTTTTAAGGCTTCTGTGGCAAGTTTTTTTGCTTCCTCCTTGTTTCCTGATTTATCAGCAATAATAGCTGAGTTCAGGTAGCTTTTAGCTTTCAAACCCTTTTTCTCATAATAAATAGCCATATAGTATAAGGCCAGCAAGTTATCCGGTTCTTTTTCCACAACAAATGATAAATCTTTATAAAATTCGTTTAATTTTACTGGTTGATTACCGTAATTGCTGATTCCTACTATCGCCCGTCCAAGTAATATCAAAGGATCATTTTTCCTTATTTCTGATGCGATGTTATATTCCGTTAAAGCAGAAGCGCTTCCCGACTCAAATAATATTTGGGCTTTTAGCTCATGGTAATAAGGGTCTTTAGGATGTTGCTTTAATAACACATCGATATTTTTTAAAGCATTATTAAAATTACCAATTCTAAAACACTTTATAGCCTTAGTATAAAGATTAAGTTCGTCTATCCCTTCCTTATAGTCACATTGCAGGATTAGATTTAGCTCTCTCGTATAAGCTGCTAATTTTACCGATGCCCTTTTAAACCTGTCTACTAGTTCTTTGCTATTTTGGCTTGTATTAAACTTCGACTTTTTATTATAGTTTTTTAACACAACCAATCTATCCTGGCTTAGCGGATGGGTTTGTTCATAAGGATTAACTAAATCGCTTCTTGAATCAATTCTTGTTTGTTCAAAAAATTTGATCATGCCTACACTACTGTGATGGCTTTTTTCCAGTAACTTTAAAGCCAGATGGTCAGCACTGGACTCAAAAGTCCTCGAATATGCCTGGACTGATCTTTCAGCAACATGACTCCCTGCCATCATAACAGCAATACCTGGAGATCCACTCCCAATAGCCGTAGCAAGACCTAGAGCTGCACTACCCATAGCAAGTAATCTATAATTATCTATTACTTCCTGTCTTCTGCTTATATGCTGCCCTAATATATGGCCGATTTCATGAGCTACTACTCCCCGCAGTACATCCGGATCAGGAAATTTTGTTATTAAAACACTATGGACAAAAACTATTGAACCACCTACAGTAAAAGCATTTGGAGTTTCATCATTTATTAAAAAAATTTTTAAATCTTTTATGCCGGAAGCTTGCTTAAGCGGAGCCGCCACTAAATTGATAACTTCTTCAATTTCTGAATCTCTTATGATATTCGCATGAGCGCTTTTTACTAGGAATAAAACAAAAACTATTATGCTAATTATTTTTTTTGCCATGAAACATACCTGGTAAATATTTCTTAAGTATAATCAACCAAGTCGTAATAATAACAAGCTTTTATAAAACTATAAATAATCAACTCAATAAATTATTATAAAACGACTTGAATAATTTATTAAGTTGGGGCAAATTACAATCAGTAGTTTTGTATGTTGAGGAAATGATATGTCTAAATTAGCTGTTATTACAGGTGGGATAAGGGATATTGGAGCGGCAATTTTAGTTGCTTTAAAGGAACATGGCTACGAGGTTGTAGCAAATTATAATGGTATGGACCTACCCTGGTATACAGAATCTATAACAAATGTTATTGTTCTAGGATAGGAAATAAATCCTAAACAACAATAGAGAGGTCCATATATGACAAATGTTATACAATAGGTATTGATATAGCAAAAAGAATTTTTCAGTTTCATGGTGTAGATAAAAATGGCAAGGCTGTATTAAAGAAAAAACTAATGAGGGATCAGGTATTAACTTTTATAGCTAATTTACCTAAATGTTTAGTAGGTATGGAAGCTTGTGGAGGTGCTAATTATTGGGCTAGAGAAATTAGCAAACTAGGGCACGAGGTAAAATTAATGGCGCCACAATTTGTAAAGCCATATGTAAAAACTAATAAAAACGACCAAGCTGATGCAGAAGCAATATGTGAAGCCGTATCAAGGCTAAACATGAGATTTGTTCCGATTAAAAGTATAAGAACAACAGGATATCTTATCAATTCATAGAGTGAGGGCTAGATTAGTAAAAAATCGTACTGCTCTTGCTAACGAGATCTGATGGCTATTACATGAATTTGGAATGATTATTCCATAAGGTATAAATAAAATTACATCAAAGTTAACAGAGGTTCTAGACAGCGGGAAATTAAGTCCAATAAGTCAATAAACTTTCAGTGATTTAAAAGAGGAATTTATCGAGAATGATAAGAAAATAAAATGCTTAGAAAGTAGACTAAAAATAATGGCTAGTGAATTAGATAAGTATCAACAAATAATTGCTATACCTGGTATAGGTTTAATCACATCTACTGCTTTGATAGCATCTATTGGTAATGGAAGTTATTTTGAGAATGGTAGACAACTATCTGCAAGGCTTGGGTTAGTGCCAAGACAAGCTTCTAGCGGCGGCAAAGAGAAACTACTTGGAATCAGTAAAAGAGGCGATATATATTTGCGAACTTTATTAATTCAAGGAGCAAGAGCAGTACTTAATGCAAAACTAAGATTTACTACTGAATCACAGAAAGCTAAAAAAGATTATAGCAAATTTACACAATGGATGTTTAATTTACATGACAGGGGTGGCTGTAGCTAATAAATTAGCCAGAGTTGTATTTGCAGTGCTAAGCTCAGGTAACGATTATGTAGAGAATAAAGTTTGTAGTTAGGGTTAAGTGACATGTGTTACTTAGTCAAGTGGCTACTATAATTTCAGGAATATGCGAGAGGTGATAAACATTGATGGCAAAATAAGACAAATCTTATACTTACAAAAAAACTGTTTTGCTCATGGGCTCAAACATGAAGCCGACATTATGATGATGTTAAGTTTGTAAGTGGCGAATTTCCATCAGGGCTGTAGAGTAAATGATCTAATAGAACTATTTACTTAACTATAAGTCGGATACATGACTGCATTTTGATTTTTTTGCTATTAATATTATTTTTTTCTTGCATTATCGGAGAGGTCCATACATGAGTAAAATCATCAACTTGCAGAAGAATTCTCTAAAAAACATGGTATTAAGGTTAAACCTTGGAACGTAGCAAATTTTGAAGAATATAAAAAGAATATTGCCGCAATTGAAAAAGAAACTGAAAAACATGTATCTGTGCTAATTAACAATGCCGGTATTATACGCGATTCTATGCTGCATAAAATGGATATATTACATTGGCGTCAGTTAATAGACATCAACCTATCTTCGTGCTTTAATATGTGCAAAGCAGTAATTGATAACATGAGAAATAATAATTTTGGAAGAATAATCAGCATCAGTTCTATTAACGCTCAAGCCGGACAAATAGGCCAAACTAACTATAGTGCGGCCAAGGCAGGTATCATAGGGTTTACAAAAGCTTTGGCAAGGGAATCTGCGCCTAAAGGTATAACTGTAAATTGCGCAGCTCCCGGTTATATTGAAACTGATATGACGAAAAATGTACCAAGTAGCAGAGTCTGTCATATAGTTTGTGTAAGTTGCAAAAGGATATATTACTCTAGCCTTTAAATATTGAACATTATATAGTAGCATAAGCTATTTCTTTCTTTTTAAAATAATTTTGAATTTTTATACCATTAAACTGAATTTGTGTTAAATAGGACCGTACATTAATTGTTAAATCTTTTACTGATTTTAGTACTCGAAAATTATTGGAGTTAGCTTTGACATCTTGGTTTACAAGTTCTTGTGGATTCATATCAGGACAATATGATGGTAAATAAAACAATTCTAGCTTGTCCTTATGTCTTTCTACATAAGCTTTTACCTTTTTACTGTGATGCACTCTATGATTATCTAATATCAAAAATATTTTCTGCTTAATTTGTCTGATAAGTCTACCTAAAAATTCAATACACTTTTTGCTGGTAAAATTATCTTCAAATACCATCCAGTTCATAAATCCTTGCGGACTAATAGCAGCTAGCATATTACATTTAAATCTTGAGCCACTTCTCTTGATTGCTGGGGTCTTGCCTTTAAGACCATATGTTTTACCTCGATTATCTGTTGATTGTATCCCCATTTCATCTCCCCAATAAATTCTAGCACTTTCTTTCATTGCACGAGACTTGATTTCTGGATATGTGACTGTTAACCATTCTTTTATTACTCCGGCCTTTAAATATTGAACTAACATTAGAGAAATGATATAATGATATTGTATCAAGAGTAATAACAAAATGTCTAATAAAAAATTATCACCAAGCGATCTCAAGATATTAAGAAAGAAAGCAGTGGAAGCAATAGTTATACATGGAATAAGCAAGAAACAAGCATCTATTACCTTTGGGTTTTCTAGGAGTTCTATATGGAAATATCTTAAAGAGTACAAAATTTATAAGGAAGAAAGCTTTCGCTATAAGAAGCGAGGAGTAAAGGTAGGAACAGGATCTAAAATCAGTAAAAATCAAGAAGAGGAATTAAAATCTAAAATTTTATCACATACACCTGATGAATTGGGAATGGATTATACGTTATGGAATAGTAAAGTGGTACAAGAATATATAGAATCCAATTACCTTTATCAGTATAACAGGCGTTCTATAAGAAAAATTATGAATAGATTGGGTTTTACGTCTCAAAAACCAATTAAATCAGCCTATCAACGTAATCCAGAGAAGATAAAAGAATGGTTAACAGTCACATATCCAGAAATCAAGTCTCGTGCAATGAAAGAAAGTGCTAGAAATTGGGGAGATGAAATGGGGATACAATCAACAGATAATCGAGGTAAAACATATGGTCTTAAAGGCAAGACCCCAGCAATCAAGAGAAGTGGTTCAAGATTTAAATGTAATATGCTAGCTGCTATTAGTCCGCAAGGGTTTATGAACTGGATGGTATTTGAAGATAATTTTACCAGCAAAAAGTGTATTGAATTTTTAGGTAGACTGATCAGACAAATTAAGCAGAAAATATTTTTGATATTAGATAATCATAGAGTGCATCACAGTAAAAAGGTAAAAGCTTATGTAGAAAGACATAAGGACAAGCTAGAATTGTTTTATTTACCATCATATTGTCCTAATATGAATCCACAAGAACTTGTAAACCAAGATGTCAAAGCTAACTCCAATAATTTTCGAGTACTAAAATCAGTAAAAGATTTAACAATAATGTACGGTCCTATTTAACACAAATTCAGTTTAATGGTATAAAAATTCAAAATTATTTTAAAAGAAAGAAATAGCTTATGCTACTATATAATGTTCAATATTTAAAGGCCAGAGTAATACTCTTGATACAATATCATTATATCATTTCTCTAATGTTAGTTCAATATTTAAAGGCTGGAGTAATAGCAAAAGCAGATCCATCTGAATTATTTGGTCGCGGGTGGATTATTTAATAAACTTAAAAAGCAAATAGTAGAGAGAATTCTTGAAAGTGAATTAGAGCACGATCTAGGTTATTCTAAACATAGTAAGATAATCAAGAGCGATAATAATCGTCGCAACGGCAGTTATGAAAAAACGATTATAGATGACGACGGTCATCAGATTACCGTAGATGTTTCAAGGGGACAGGGAAGGAGAATTTGAACCTCAATTGATTCCTGAAGGAGTTAGGAGATTTAGTGGTTTTGATGATAAAGTGATTTCACTATATGCAAGAGGGATGACTGTCAGTGAGATACATAGCCATTTAGAGGAGATATACCAGACCAATATTTCCAAGGACCTTATATCAACTGTCACTGACGGAGTAATAGAAGAAGTTACTACATGGCAAAACAGGTCCCTAGACGATGTATATCCAATATTATATTTGGATTGCATACACGTTAAAGCAAGGGATAATCATATAGTAATTAACAAAGCGGTATATCTTGCAATAGGTGTTAACATGGAAGGGAAAAAGGAATTACTGGGGATCTGGGTCGGTAAAAATGAAGGTTCCAAGTTTTGGATGCAGGTTGTAACTGAGCTAAAGAACAGAGGGATAAAACAGATATATGTAGCATGCGTTGATGGATTAAAAGGCTTTCCTGAAGCCATAAATAGCATTTATCCTAATACGATTGTACAACTCTGTATAGTACATATGGCGAGGAATTCTGTAAAATATGTTTCTTATAAGGATTTAAAAGCGGTCACAGCGGATCTTAAAAGGATTTACACTGCAAACAGCGAAGAAATAAGATATCTGGAGCTAAAATCGTTTGCTGCTAAATGGGATAATAAATATCCTGTAATCTCTGATATTTGGCAAAGGAATTGGAGCGGGATTATTCCTCTTTTTGCTTTTCCTGATGAGATTAGGCGGGTAATTTATACTACCAATGCGATAGAATCGATAAATCGTCAAATCAGAAAAATCATCAACAATAAAGGGGTTTTTCCAGATGATAAGTCTATTTTAAAAATCGTATTTTAGCTCTAAAAAATGCTGCCAAAAAATGGACTATGCCGATTAAAAATTGGTCTTTGGCATTGAATCAATTTGAAATTTTATGCGGGGATTTTAGGCATGATTTACTGGAATTAAAAAATACAACAACTTACACAAAATAAATTGATTGACTCATACAGAGTTGTACAATCGTATTAGGATAAATGCTATTTATGGCTTCAGGAAAGCCTTTTAATCCATCAACGCATGCTACATATATCTGTTTTATCCCTCTGTTCTTTAGCTCAGTTACAACCCGCATCCAAAACTTGGAACCTTCATTTTTACCGACCCAGATCCCCAGTAATTCCTTTTTCCCTTCCATGTTAACACCTATTGCAAGATATACCGCTTTGTTAATTACTGTATGATTATCCCTTGCTTTAACGTGTATGCAATCCAAATATAATGTTGGATATACATCGTCTAGGGACCTGTTTTGCCATGTAGTAACTTCTTCTATTACTCCGTCAGTGACAGTTGATATAAGGTCCTTGGAAATATTGGTCTGGTATATCTCCTCTAAATGGCCCTGTATCTCACTGACAGTCATCCCTCTTGCATATAGTGAAATCACTTTATCATCAAAACCACTAAATCTCCTAACTCCTTCAGGAATCAATTGAGGTTCAAATTCTCCTTCCCTGTCCCCTTGAAACATCTACGGTAATCTGATGACCGTCGTCATCTATAATCGTTTTTTCATAACTGCCGTTGCGACGATTATTATCGCTCTTGATTATCTTACTATGTTTAGAATAACCTAGATCGTGCTCTAATTCACTTTCAAGAATTCTCTCTACTATTTGCTTTTTAAGTTTATTAAATAATCCACCCGCGACCAAATAATTCAGATGGATCTGCTTTTGATAGTAATTCTTCGACTAATTTAGTATTTATATCTACTTCTTTTTCTGCTAATTTTTTAGCCATTTTTTCCTCTGTATTTAAGTTGCTTTTTTATAGTATCTTCTACTATATCCTTTTGCAACTTACACAAACTATATGACAGACTCTTTATTACCGGTGAGACCCTATCTATCAATGGCGGTTATCATATGAGCTAATATTCTCATATTTAACTAGCTAGTTAATTGCTATATAAAGTTTTCTTTACCTTTATAACTATTTTTAATCTACTGTATCAATAGAATTACTAGTTAAAGAACTGCTGACAGATTCACCACTTAAACTAATCATGCTATCACTACCGCCTGGAACACTACTAGTTAGACCTAAAAGGTTATCGGGGTTTTCTATTTCTTTAGAATGATGAGTGCTATCTTCTTTAGCAGGTTTAACTTTTTTTTGTATGTGGTCACTACTGCTGCTAAAACCTGAATCAAAAAACTTATTTAAGCTACCATATTCTTTATCTAAGGCAATTTTTTCCTTTTCAGGCTTTTTCCTTTTAGTAAGTGGTTTAGGTTTAAGAGTGATTGGTTTATCTTCTACAATACTAATTTCGGGCTTGCTTTTGAAGCTCCACTGAATAATAGATAAATAACCTTTAATAATGTTTAATATTTTTACATCAAATTTTGTGATTTTATCGTAAATTGTATCTGGTATTTTTACTCCCTGTATTCTGAGAATATTTAATACTGTTCCCGCTTCTGAAATAATAAAAGTTTTTTGCGTGTAAAAAACTCTTCCATGATACTTTCAGTGTTATTATGCGGTACCCACAAATAATCAGGACCTAAATATTCTAATACCTTTTCGCAAAAAGTACGTTTTGGCAAATATAATTTTTTTAATGGACTAGCAAAGGAGTACTCTTTACTAATTCCGGTAATCAGACAATAGTTATCTGCATCCGATATAGTATAGACTAACTTATTACTCAAATGCTTATAGTCCCTTCCTAACTCCGATTTGAGTGTAATCATAGCAAAAATACTCTTATCGCATACTTGAAACCATTTCAGCCAATGTAAATTACTATTTAGATCTAATAGATTGCTCTGTTCCTTGAAAAACTTAACAGATTTTTTATAAAGGCTTTTATTCCGCTGCAAATACCATTCCATTTGTTTTTTGAGAAAAAGGTATTCTCTAACATCAGGATGTTCTATAGTATAGTCATATATATCCTGTTGATAAGTAAAACACTCACCATAACTGGTAGAATGTTTTATTGATAACAAAGTTTTATTATACTTTAATGCTTCGACTAAAAGTCCTATTGATTGGATAGCGCCAGTATATTGATCTAAGGTCAGGCTTTTTAAAATTTTATTACAACGGAGCATATCATCAATAGCAAATATGACATCACTCGTTAAAATGCTACTATAAGCATCAACATAACCATAACTATGATTCAACACAGCATGTCCGATTATATCTATATGTTTAAGAACTGTATTAAATTTTAGACGCTCTACAAAATCTAGTAATGCAGTTTTTCCTTGAGGTGAAGCTTCTTGTTGATTAAATGCACCTGGCAATATAAAAGATTCAATTGTTTTATTAGTGTGCAACGCATCACTTAAAGTATTGACCACTTTCTCTCCAAATATCCCAAGATCAGCTTCATAATTAATTTCTAGACATTTTAAGGTTTTATTGACTTTTAACATTTCGGCAACTGGGATACAATCATCGTCATTTAAAGGACGGGTACCGGTGAAAATATTTAAACCTTGCAAGGTTAGGTTTTTAGCAACCCCTTGCATGAAGCTTTGCCAGCTAGATGGGTTATAATGTATTAAACCCTTAATATGTAATGATTTAAGGGAAGATATCTTGTTGTTGCCTAAAAGTTCTCCAAAAGTGGTTAATACTAGTTGATCACCAATTGATAGTGCTTCATCAGTTTCATCTTCATAATTATTGAGAGTCAATTTTAACGTCTCTAAACTACTATTCCCCTTTTTAATCGCTTTTAAAAATTGCCTTATTTGTTGCGTATTAGCTAAGTCTAAGTCTAATTCTTTCAAGTACACATAATTTGTTGCAAGCTCCGATAATACTTTTTCTGTCAGTTTCATAATATCCCTATTTATTACTATACATTATAGCTTTTGAAATATTTGTCTTTTGTAAGCAAAATATAATAATATTAAAATAAATCAATAGATAAATTGAATAAAATTAATGACGCTATGCTTGTTTTTTAGTGTTATATTTTTAGATCAAAAATTGAAAGATATAATAATTGTATCCTGCGGGATATTTCCGAGTAATATAAGAAATTTTTTATTATCTGAAAAATGACAAAATATCAGAGTGTTAGTACTTAAGAGTGAGATTACAGCAAAATTATTAAGAAATTAGGACAAGAATTGATTAGTTTCTGCTAGCCTGACCAATATTTCTTTTTCTTTATTAATTCTCTCTTCAATATAATCGGTAAGTGTCCTTACATCGTGATCTTGATACTTCTTGGTGCTAATAACTTCTAAAATTCTTATAGAAATCAAACCAGGTTGTTTAAACCAAAACCCTTTTGGCCAAAAAACACCGGAGTTATGCACTATTAATACTATAGGAACATTTGCATTAATTGCCAGCTTAGCGGCACTCGGCTTAAACTTAACATTTCTGTCTATTTTAACCGTACCTCCTTCTGGGAACATTATCAGATGCAATCCCTGTTCTATTTTTTTTTGCCCTTCAGTTAGTATCTGAAGTACTGAGCGGCTATTACTTCTATCTATAGCAACAGGATTAAGCATTCTTAGACCCCAACCAAATACCGGCATATCAAATAATTCCTTCTTAAGAACCCATGAATGTTTGGGAATAATCAATTGCATAAAGAGATTTTCCCAAAATGACTGATGATTAGCGAGAACTATATAAGGTTTTCCATCATGAGGTAATTTATCTATTCCAGTTACTTGATATTTTATACCGCATAAAAGCTTTGCCAAAAATATAAAAATACGTGAAAAAATTTCGGCAATTTTATACCGTGCATTATAACCCAATTTTAAGAAATACACAGGCAGGCACAAGAAAAGGGCCATTATTACAGCAAACAAGCTTAGTGTAAAATAAAAAGCAAGAACTCTTATTCGCCAAAACATGATATATTACTCCGGCCTTTAAATATTGAACTAACATTAGAGAAATGATATAATGATATTGTATCAAGAGTAATAACAAAATGTCTAATAAAAAATTATCACCAAGCGATCTCAAGATATTACTCCGGCCTTTAAATATTGAACTAATATTAGAGAAATGATACAATGATATTGTATCAAGAGTAATAACAAAATGTCTAATAAAAAATTATCACCAAGCGATCTCAAGATATTAAGAAAGAAAGTAGTGGAAGCAATAGTTATACATGGAATAAGCAAGAAACAAGCATCTATTACCTTTGGGTTTTCTAGGAGTTCTATATGGAAATATCTTAAAGAGTACAAAATTTATAAGGAAGAAAGCTTTCGCTATAAGAAGCTAGGAGTAAAGGTAGGAACAGGATCTAAAATCAGTAAAAATCAAGAAGAGGAATTAAAATCTAAAATTTTATCACATACACCTGATGAATTGGGAATGGATTATACGTTATGGAATAGTAAAGTGGTACAAGAATATATAGAATCCAATTACCTTTATCAGTATAACAGGCGTTCTATAAGAAAAATTATGAATAGATTGGGTTTTACGTCTCAAAAACCAATTAAATCAGCCTATCAACGTAATCCAGAGAAGATAAAAGAATGGTTAACAGTCACATATCCAGAAATTAAGTCTCGTGCAATGAAAGAAAGTGCTAGAATTTATTGGGGAGATGAAATGGGGATACAATCAACAGATAATCGAGGTAAAACATATGGTCTTAAAGGCAAGACCCCAGCAATCAAGAGAAGTGGTTCAAGATTTAAATGTAATATGCTAGCTGCTATTAGTCCGCAAGGGTTTATGAACTGGATGGTATTTGAAGATAATTTTACCAGCAAAAAGTGTATTGAATTTTTAGGTAGACTGATCAGACAAATTAAGCAGAAAATATTTTTGATATTAGATAATCATAGAGTGCATCACAGTAAAAAGGTAAAAGCTTATGTAGAAAGACATAAGGACAAGCTAGAATTATTTTATTTACCATCATATTGTCCTGATATGAATCCACAAGAACTTGTAAACCAAGATGTCAAAGCTAACTTCAATAATTTTCGAGTACTAAAATCAGTAAAAGATTTAACAATTAATGTACGGTCCTATTTAACACAAATTCAGTTTAATGGTATAAAAATTCAAAATTATTTTAAAAAGAAAGAAATAGCTTATGCTACTATATAATGTTCAATATTTAAAGGCCAGAATAATAATGTTAAAATTATTAGGGTGGAGAGTATAGATTTTTTGCAAAAATTGCAATTCAATAGTAAAAATTAAAAATAAAAACAAAAGGATAATCTTTATAAGAGTGGATTCAAGAAAGAGCACGAGTCTGTCATATAGTTTGTGTAAGTTGCAAAAGGATATAGTAGAAGATACTATAAAAAAGCAACTTAAATACAGAGGAAAAAATGGCTAAAAAATTAGCAGAAAAAGAAGTAGATATAAATACTAAATTAGTCGAAGAATTACTATCAAAAGCAGATCCATCTGAATTATTTGGTCGCGGGTGGATTATTTAATAAACTTAAAAAGCAAATAGTAGAGAGAATTCTTGAAAGTGAATTAGAACACGATCTAGGTTATTCTAAACATAGTAAGATAATCAAGAGCGATAATAATCGTCGCAACGGCAGTTATGAAAAAACGATTATAGATGACGACGGTCATCAGATTACCGTAGATGTTTCAAGGGGACAGGGAAGGAGAATTTGAACCTCAATTGATTCCTGAAGGAGTTAGGAGATTTAGTGGTTTTGATGATAAAGTGATTTCACTATATGCAAGAGGGATGACTGTCAGTGAGATACATAGCCATTTAGAGGAGATATACCAGACCAATATTTCCAAGGACCTTATATCAACTGTCACTGACGGAGTAATAGAAGAAGTTACTACATGGCAAAACAGGTCCCTAGACGATGTATATCCAATATTATATTTGGATTGCATACACGTTAAAGCAAGGGATAATCATACAGTAATTAACAAAGCGGTATATCTTGCAATAGGTGTTAACATGGAAGGGAAAAAGGAATTACTGGGGATCTGGGTCGGTAAAAATGAAGGTTCCAAGTTTTGGATGCAGGTTGTAACTGAGCTAAAGAACAGAGGGATAAAACAGATATATGTAGCATGCGTTGATGGATTAAAAGGCTTTCCTGAAGCCATAAATAGCATTTATCCTAATACGATTGTACAACTCTGTATAGTACATATGGCGAGGAATTCTGTAAAATATGTTTCTTATAAGGATTTAAAAGCGGTCACAGCGGATCTTAAAAGGATTTACACTGCAAACAGCGAAGAAATAGGATATCTGGAGCTAAAATCGTTTGCTGCTAAATGAGATAATAAATATCCTGTGATCTCTGATATTTGGCAAAGGAATTGGAGCGGGATTATTCCTCTTTTTGCTTTTCCTGATGAGATTAGGTGGGTAATTTATACTACCAATGCGATAGAATCGATAAATCGTCAAATCAGAAAAATCATCAACAATAAAGGGGTTTTTCCAGATGATAAGTCTATTTTAAAAATCGTATTTTTGGCTCTAAAAAATGCTGCCAAAAAATGGACCATGCCGATTAAAAATTGGTCTTTGGCATTGAATCAATTTAAAATTTTATGCGGGGATTTTAGGCATGATTTACTAGAATTAAAAAATACAACAACTTACACAAAATAAATGATTGACTCTAGAGCACAAAATTACATTTCATGTTTTTCAATATAATACTTACCTGGATCTTTTAAGTTAATTACCTTATAGTTTTGGTCAAAAAGCTTACCTTCTTTATTTAATGAATTTAGGTAATCATACGCCTCTTGAAAGCCTTTTTCTGGCATTTTAACGTTTATTTTCTGTTCTAGGTTTAAATCCCACCTTCTTTGACCATAACGTACAGCAGAAACAACTTTTTTTGCCAAAGAAGGATGCTTCTCTAAATCTTCACATAGGCTGCGAGCGTAGACATTTGCATCTTGACCTACAACGTGTATTAAATCGCCAAATTTTTCTATATTTTGTGAGCTGATTCGATTACCTTCTTCATCAATTAGGTATAATTTTTGTTTAAATTGCCAAATAGTAATTGGTATCCTCTCCACAATTGATACAAATAACGTATCCGGTAACTTTCTTTCCACTAAGGCCATTTTTACCCAAGAATTATCTTCGATTCTTTTTCGGATATCGTTTATATTTAATGAATACACTGGTATGCCATAGTCAGCCCCTATTGCTTCTATGATCTCTTTTTCCGTTATATTTACTTGTCCTTCAATAACCAAATGCTTAAAAACTAATCCAGCTTCAGCGGTTTTATCCACAAAAATGTCAAGTAACTTTTGTTTAGGCTTATTTAATAAATCGGTAAATAATAGAAGCGCAAAGGTTAATAATATTGTAATCTTGATTAGAGTTATAAAACGTAAATAATATAGACTTAAGCGCCTTTTTATACTTATTGTTACCTTGTTATTTTTACTCTTTTTAGCCATTATTCAAATTTTGCTTCCTCAAGTATTTCCTTAACAAGATCTTTATAAGACATATTTTCCAATGTAGCAATTTCTGGGCAAATAGATAATGGTGTCATACCAGGATGAGTATTAACCTCTAACATATATAATTCATTTTTTTTAGAGGAATATATCATCTCAACCCTTATCATACCGGTAACACAATCAAGGACACTACAAGCCTTTTTAGCTAAGGCTTTGATATTATTATACATTTCCAATGACACCGGCGCAGGTAGAAGATGCTCGGCAAAACCTTCAGTATATTTTGTTTCATAATCATAGAAACGTTTATTCTTCAATAGTTTTATTTCAAGGACACCTATTGCTCTACCGTTTAGTACTGCAACTTGCATTTCCCTACCTTGTATATATTCCTCTATTAGAATTTTATCACCATATGGAAAATCATAATCGCTAAAGGAAAAAATATCTTCAGGAAATACAACTTGAACTCCGACACTTGATCCTTGGGAAAGAGGTTTGATAACATAAGGGCGTTTTATAGGGTCTTTGGTATAACCATCTGATTTCTTGATAAGTTTACTTTCTGGTATCTGGATTCCGGTAGATCGAAAAATCTCGTAAGACTTCCTTTTGTTTAAAGCAATTGCCGAAGCCAAAACCCCAGGACCGGTATAAGGGATACGCATTATATTAAGAAGGCCTGGAAGGCAACCGTCTTCTCCATAAGTACCGTGCAATGCATTGTAAACAACATCAGGTTTTAAGTTTAACAATAGTACAGCAATATCGGCTCCCATATCTACAAAGGTTACGTGATGACCAAGTTCAATAATTGATCTAACAATACCATTTGAGGACATGTAGGAAACTTCGCGTTCTGCAGACATCCCACCGCCAATTACTACTACGTGCTTTTTTATAGTATTTTTTTTAGCTACAAAATTTTCTATAGATTTACCTTGAAGCTTAACAAAATCAATTAATTTCATATCACCTAACTTGCTGAGCGAATCAAATTCAACAATAAGAGATTTTTCTTTATATACAGTTTTAAAATTTCCGTTAGCCATATGCCTATCTATTCTCTACCTATTCTTTTAATTTCCCATTGTAATTCTATACCGCTATTTCCCTTAACTTTTTGCCTTACTAATTCGCCTAAATTTTCCATATCAGCAGCAGTAGCATTATTATCATTAATCATGAAGTTACAGTGCATTTCTGATATACACGCCCCCCCTACCCTTGCCCTGCGTAACCCGGCTCTATCTATCAGTTCCCAAGCTCTAAACCCTTCTGGATTAGCAAAAGTACTACCACCTGTTTTTTCGCTAACCGGTTGCGAAGAGTTCCTAATAGCACTTATCTCTTCCATTTTTTGTTTTATTTTGTTTATATCTTCCTTGTTTTGCGCCTTAAAAAAAACCCTAGTAAAAATCAAATCTGTTGGTAAAGAATTAGCTCTGTAGGAAAAACCAATCTGATCTATAGGTACTATTATTAAATTACCTTTTTTATCTAATACCTCAACAGAAGCAACTATATCTTTAAATTCACAGCCATAAGAACCGGCATTCATCGCCACACCTCCTCCTACTGTTCCAGGAATACCAATAAGAAATTCAAATCCGGTAATTGCTTTGGCCAAACAAAATTTAGCTAAACTAGAATTTAAACATCCAGCCCCTGCCACAATCAAATTATTATCAGCAAATTGTATATCGGTAAAATTCCTTCCTAGTTTTATAACAACTCCTTCTATTCCTTTATCTCT